>CAYUKO010000097.1:0-15001 GCA_964445375.1 uncultured Roseburia sp. | reverse complement strand
AGAATCATTGAGAAAAAACAACGAAAAAGTTGCCAACGATTACTTGACACAAACCTTTTGATGTACAATATAGAAAAGAGACAGAAAATAATATATAATAAAATAAATAGAAAAAGCAACGTTAAATTTTTAACATAATACGCTATAGTTATTCAAAAAATTTGATAAAAAGAGGTGTTTTATGGCTGAGTGGAATCTTCCTAAGGGACTTGTACTAACAAATGACAAATGTGTTGGATGCAACAAATGTATCAGTGTATGCTCCTGTATGGGTGCAACGGTTGCAGATGTAAATGACGACGGAAAGAATATTATCTTAGTAGATGGTGATAAGTGTATCGCCTGTGGAGCATGTTTTGATGTGTGCGCGCATGGAGCAAGAGAGTATCTGGATGATACCGAAGAGTTCTTTGCGGCATTGGCAAGAGGTGAAAAGATATCCATACTGCTTGCGCCTGCTTTTCTTGCAAATTATCCCAAAGAGTATGAAAGTGTACTCGGTGGCTTAAAGAAGTTAGGTGTTAACCGTATCATCAGCGTATCCTTTGGAGCAGACATTACAACATGGGGTTATCTTAATTATGTGCAGAAGAATAACTTTGTTGGTGGTATTTCACAGCCTTGTCCGGCAGTGGTAGCATATATTGAGAGATATGTCCCTGAACTCATTCCAAAGCTCTTCCCAGTGCAAAGTCCAATGATGTGTTCTGCCATTTATGCCAGAAAAGAGATGGGAGTTACCGATAAGCTTGCATTCATTAGTCCATGTATTGCCAAGAAGCTGGAAATGACATCAGAGCGTGGCAAGAATATGATTTCCTATAATGTAACCTTTGATCATTTGATGAAATATGTAAAAGAGCATCATATTCAGGGTTCATCCTGCAAGGATGAGATTGAATATGGTCTTGGTTCTATCTATCCAACACCTGGTGGATTAAAGGAAAATGTATACTGGTTTCTTGGAGAAGATGTTTTAATCCGTCAGATAGAGGGTGAAGGACATATGTATCACTATCTGGAACAGAATAAGGATAAGATTGCAAAAGGCAAGAATCCGTATCTGTTCTATGATGCATTGAATTGTTCTGCTGGCTGTTTGTATGGAACAGGAATCGATCCAATGAAAGGCGAAACAGATGATGCTCTGATTACGATAGCTGAGATTAAGAAGAACAGTAAGAAGAAGACACTGGCAAGTGAGTGGTCTAAGAAGTTAAAGCCTGCTCAGCGCTTGAAGCTTTTAAATAAGCGATTTGCAAAGCTTAATTTGAATGATTATCTGTGTACTTATACAGACCGTTCTGCAAAGTGTGGTTATCAAAAGCCTTCTGAGGCACAGCTTGATGCCATTTTCAAAGAGATGGACAAGAATACGGCGGCAGAACGTGCGATTAACTGTTCCTGCTGTGGTTATAAAACCTGTAAGGAAATGGCAACGGCTATTCATAATGGCTTTAATCATAAAGAAAACTGTATCTATTATCTGAAGAATGAAGTGGAAAATGAGAAGAATCATGCACTGAATCTGGCACAGGATGTAGAAGATGAGAAGAGAATCATTGTTGAACAGGGCGAAAAGCTTAGAGAGACAGTAGCAGAGATTAATCAGGAAGTAGAAGATATTTATCGTGCTGTTGATGAATTAGCATCCGGTAATAATAATACAGCTGCGGAATGTACAGATATTTCCGGTAGTGTTCTTGGTGTTACACAATTCTGTGAAATACTCAACCAATCTATGCAGGAAATTGATTCGTTGATTAAGGAGTTATCGAAGAATAACGAAGAAGTTGTTTCCATTGCTTCTCAGACAAATCTTCTTGCTTTGAATGCTTCGATTGAAGCTGCAAGAGCAGGAGAAGCAGGTCGAGGCTTTGCAGTTGTTGCGGGTGAGATCAATCATTTGGCAGGAAGTTCGAAAGAGACAGCCAATATGAGTCAGATTTCACAGGATAGGATTCAAAAGTCTCTGGAAGAGATTGAACATGAAACAGAAAAGCTTGGAACTACCGTTTCAGAAATCAATGGACGAACACAGAATCTTGCAGCATCAGCAGAGGAGATTGCAGCTTCCGCGGATGTTATCGTAAGTGCACTCAACGAAGTAAAGAAAAAGCTTGCTGAATTAACCAAGTAAAACTACTGAATCGGAACATCTCTATGTTCAACCGAGGTAGAGAAGACGATTAAGGTCTTGGTTCTTCCAAAGTGCTGTAATTCATTGATAAAATGATCTAATTGCACAGTAGACTGGAAAGCGACTTCAATCAGCATGGCATAATCACCGGTAACACAGTTGCATTCAATGACATTTGGAATGGATTGGATAAAGGGGTAGAATTCTTTCTTTTGATAGGGTTCTACTTCTAAGTTAATAAAAGCTTTAATATGATAATCAAATAGCTGGTAATTAATCTGGGCATGATATCCCATGATAATACCAGCTTTTTCCATTTTCTCAATACGGTTTGAAACGGCGGGAGAGGACAGAAAGACCTCAGCTGCAATATCCTTCACCGGAGTACGGGCATTTGCCTGCAAAATCTCAATAATTTTCTTATCAATACTGTCTAATGTATAATCCATAAGATACCCTCCTCATTTGCATGAAAAATACCAAATAAAAATTTACCTATAGCATACACACAACTGTCAAAAACGTCAACTTAAAATTTTAAAGTCAAAATGGAAAAAGTTGAAAATAATTAATCTCAAACAAAGAAAAAACGTTCAGAAATAACGTATTCACTTAAAAGTATTTACAAGCAAAAAATCTGGCGTTATCGTGGTTGCATCAGTTGAGATGAGACGCAATGAGGAGATTTGGAAATTCGAAAAGTTGTGAAATGAGGAGGATACGTTATGAGAACAAGATTAGAAGCAGATTCCATTGGAACTATGGAAGTACCAGAGGAAGCATATTATGGAGTACAGTCACTTCGGGCAAAGGAGAACTTTGTAATCACAGGTCATCGTATGAATCCTGTATTTTTAGAAAACCTTGCAAAAATCAAAAAGGCAGCAGCTATTACAAACAGAAAGGCATTTGCATTAGATGCCAATCTTGCAGAAGCTATTGTCAGAGCATGCGATGAGGTCATCAAGGGCAGATTTGCAGAAGAATTTATTGTGGATGCCATTCAAGGAGGGGCTGGAACCAGTGCAAATATGAATATGAATGAGGTCATTGCAAACCGTGCAAACGAACTTCTTGGAGGCAGAAAGGGCGGTTATACAAGAGTACATCCCAATGACCATGTCAATATGGCACAGTCTACCAATGATGTCATTCCTACAGCAGGAAAGCTTGCAGTACTTGATTTATTAAAGCCATTGATTACAGAATTAAAGCGTCTTGAGCGTGAGCTTGGTATGAAAGCCATAGAATTTGACGATGTAATCAAGATGGGACGTACCCAGCTTCAGGATGCAGTTCCGATGCGGCTTGGTCAGACCTTCCATGGTTATGCATCCATGGTAGCAAGGGACAGAAAGAGAATCGAAACTGCCTGTACAGAAATGTATAGTGTAAACCTTGGTGGTACTGCAATCGGTTCTGCTATTAATGTATCCGAAGCATATCTTGTCAATGTCGTACCCTGCCTTGCAAAGCTCACAGGCTATCCATTGGAGCAGGCAAGTGATTTATTCGATGCAACCGAGAACCTGGATGGATTTGTTGCGGTATCCGGTGCAGTAAAGACTTGTGCAGTAAACTTATCCAAGATGTGTAATGATTTAAGACTTCTTTCTTCCGGTCCAAAGACAGGACTTGGTGAGATCAACCTGCCAGCAAAGCAGAATGGGTCATCCATTATGCCGGGCAAGGTAAATCCGGTTATTCCAGAAGTCGTAACACAGGTTGCTTTCTTGATTGTTGGTCATGATATGACGATTACGATGGCAGCAGAAGCAGGACAGATGGAATTAAATGCTTTTGAACCAGTTTTATTCTACAACTTGTTTGAATCCATTGAAACATTAGAGGGAGCAGTAAGAACGTTGATTGATAACTGTATCACAGGCATCACGGCAAACCGTGAGCGCTGCAAGCTCCTGATGGAGAGCAGCGCCGGCATTGCAACAGCACTCTGCCCATATATCGGTTATAAGAAGTCTGCTGAGATTGCCAAGGCATCTCTTAAGACTGGTAAAACCGTCAGAGAGCTTGTCCTTGCAGAAAAGCTTATGAGCGAGAAGCAGCTGAATAAGGTTCTTGACCCGTATGCGATGACAGAACCGGTAAAAGAAGTGAAGAAGGCGATGTAAGATTTTTAGCAAACTTAATTGATTTTATTTACAATGTTTGCAGGTACTTTTCCTTCATGACAATCAGCAAATGCCTGCCACAGCATATGATGCGCACGGCGGAAGGTGCTGGTGGTGATTCCGCCAATATGCGGGGAATAAATGACACGGTCTGCACATTCTGCCGGAAGAGCAACAAGAGGATTATCCTTGGTTGTTGGTTCCGGTGTAATAGTATCAAGACCTGCCCCGGCAATTCTTCCAGTAATTAAGGCATTTCGAAGAGCTTCATTATCGACCAGATCACCTCTTGCTGTATTAACAAGAAAGGCATCCGGCTTCATCAGACTGATAAAATGCTCGTTGATCATTCCTTTTGTATGGTCATTTGCAGGAGCATGAATGCTGATGATATCACAGGTTGCGGCAAGCTCTTCCAGGGAAAGATAGCTTACATGGTATTTTGCTTCTGTAGCATCATCTTTCTTATGCAAAGAATAATAGTACATTTCACAGCCGAAGGGATATAATCTTTCGGCTGTTGCTTTTGCAATATCACCAAAGCCAATCAGACCAATCTTGCAATCCGATACTTCACGGATCCCTTCTAACATCATACGCTCTTTCATCTGAATCTGTCCGCCCTCGCGCTCTACTCTGTCACCCACAACGACATTACGCAGTAAGGCAAGAATAAGGAGGACCGCCTGCTCGGCAACAGCACCGGCGTTAACGCCCTTACAGTTACATACATAGACGCCCTGTCTGGTTGCCTCATCTACATCAATGCCCTGGTAGCCAACACCTTCCGAATGAATGACCTTCAGGTTTGGCATCTTGCGAATCAGATTACCGCTGACACTTGCCATAGCGTCAACCGCAATAAAATCAGCATCCTGTGCAACCGAAAGAATCTCTTCATAGGAAGTCCCCCATTTGCAGAAAACAATTTCCGTTTCCTTAATAAATGGAATATCGGCAGGCATATATTTCTCGTAGCGTTCCTGGTTTCCAATAACTAATGTTTTCATAATCGTTCCTCCTTATAAATAGTATGAAATCGTTGTGCATTAATCAGGCAGGAGCCGTGTGAACACGGGAGTGAAATTAACTGCCAGATCAATATGGTATTTATTCAGGAGGGCAAGGTACGAGTCAGCCAGATTTTCGTCAAGGTTCAGATAATGAAGCTGCTGTCTTAAGTAGAAACGAGCAAGTTCATCAAGCTGTATCGTATCCTTTACGGATAAAGCATAGTTAACAAGTGCAGGCTTGATTGCAGTAACGCAGACTGCATCAAATGCCGCAGTATTGTGATTATCATCCTTACTTCCGTAGGTCTGGTAGAAGGACAAAATATACTGGAAACGACGATCATCATAAGTGGTTTCACTCAAGTATTCGCCAAAGAAACGGGCGAAGTTGTCATTACGCCAGCAAAGATAGAGTTCCATAGAACTTGATAGAAAGAACATATCCTGTTCGGAAATATCAGGTTCATGTTCTAACAGTAACTCTTCGAAAGTATTGCGGATATCCGAATAGATATGTCTTGCAATATCTCTTTTTCCATTAAAATGGTATTGGAAGAGACCAAGATTACAATTCGATTTCTCAGCTATCATACGAAGCGTAGTATTGGTATAGCCATATTCATAGAAAAGGTTACGACTGCTTCGCAGTATGATGTCTTTCGTTTTTTGTCCCTTTGTACTTGCCATAGTCATCCCTCCTTATATTTTACACATGTATAACTATAAAGGAACTTATCTTGTTTTTTCAAGAGTACTTATGATAACTATTATATAGGAAAACTAGGAAAAATAAATAGAATATCTAAGATAAAGCACAAAATGTATGTAAAAATAGATTTACAATATACAACAATTGGGCAAAATAATCAGAGAAAAGTAAAAATAGGTCGAAATCTATAAGGAATTCACAAAGATAAAAAAAGGAGTTGATTATTTAGAATTATACACGTATAATTTAACCATCAAGTAAACAACTACTTCAACAACAGATGGTTGCAGGAAGTTCATATAGAATAGAAAGAGAAAACAAAGGCGTTTAAATTCAAATGAATTTAGCGCCTTTTTCGATTTAACTGTCAGGAAGTAGTTTAGTAACAAAAGAAGGAGTGGTTATTATGAGAAAATCAATCGTAAAAAAATTAATCAGTGCAGGAATGATAATGACATTGACAGGATCGCTTTTGGTAGGCTGCGGTGGTAGTAATGAAGCGGAAGCGACAAGCGATTCTGGTGTAAGAACAGTAAAGGTTGGTACAGGTAATGGCGCAGCTCCTTTCTGTTATCTCGATGAAAATGGTGAACCGGTCGGATATGACCTTGATGTTTTAGCAGAACTTGATAAGAGACTGGAACAGTATGAATTCGATATTCAGGCAATGGACTTCTCTACATTAGTTGTTTCCATCGACTCCGGTGCACTTGATATGTTATCCCATCAGTTGGTTAAGTCCGAAGCCAGAAAAGAGAAATATCTCTTCCCGGAACAGTATTACTGCTTATCACCTATGAGCTTATGTGTAAGAGATGACAGCGGAATCACATGTATGGCTGATATGGCTGGCAAGTCACTTGACCAGAACCCAAGTGCTTATGAGTATCAGATGTTAATGGCATACAATGAAGCTCATCCGGGTCAGGAAGTAGTAATCAATGCAATCAGCGACCAGACAACCGCAGATGGATATAAGAAAGTATCCAATGGTCAGGTAGATGCATCACTTACTTATCAGGCAACTTATGAAAGTGTGACTGATGAAATCGGATGTGACAATCTTGTTTTAACAGACGTAGTAATGTGTGAAGATACTTATATCATGTTTGCAAATGACGAGCAGGAGCTTTGCGATGCTGTTGATGCAGCACTCAAGGAAATGATAGCAGATGGAACCTTATCTGAGATTTCCAAG
Organism: uncultured Roseburia sp.; assembly: GCA_964445375.1. GTDB lineage: Bacteria > Bacillota > Clostridia > Lachnospirales > Lachnospiraceae > COE1. The sequence continues at coordinate 7,809 of CAYUKO010000097.1, read as the reverse complement.
AAGTGGTATGGTGAAGATGTTTTCACAGATGAATATGAAAGTATGGTTACTATTGTAGCAGAATAAAAAGAATTATGTATGAATGAATAGGTACAAAGGGGTACTGATAGAGATATCAGTACCCCTTTATGCATGAAAATGTATGAAAGGGAGGATAACGATGAGTGGCTTAGCATCAATTCCGAAATACATACCTCAGATATTGACAGCATTTCCGGTAACAATTCAGATTTTATTATTCAGTTTGTTATTTAGTTTGATTCTTGGAGTACTTGTTACCTGTGCATCTTTAAGTAAGAATAAAGTACTTCAAATTATTGCAAAAGGCTATATCGCATTCATGAGAGGTATTCCAACTTTGATTTTAATCTTTCTGTTATATCTTGGTCTTCCACAGATACTTGCACAGCTGGGAGTCAATATGCAGGGAGTTAAGACGATAAATTACATCATTGCCTGTCTGGCATTAAGTACTTCAGCTAATATGGCAGAAATGATGAGAACATCATATTTAGCAGTAAATAAAGGACAGCTGGAAGCAGCATATAGTGTCGGAATGAAATTCTCTACGGCATTTCGAAGAATTATTTTTCCACAGGCATTTGGCATTGCGATTCCAACACTTGGAAATAACATCATCCTTTTATTTAAGGAAACATCTCTTGCCTTTACTGTTGGCGTCATCGACATTTTAGGAAAGGGAAGAGCAATCAGTTCGGCAAGCTACGGTACAAACCGTTTGGAAGTATATATTGCCTGCGGTCTCATCTTCTGGGCTATCTGTGTCATTTTGGAAAATGGCACAAAGGCAATTGAGAAGATTTACACAAAGGGCAGAAAACAGGCAACCAGTTAGGAGGGATTTGAATGATCGATTTTAAATTTATAGTAGATTCTATTCCGGAAATCATAGGAGCTATTCCGGTAACTCTCCTGATGGCGTTTTCAGCAGCAATCATAGGATGGATACTTGGTCTTGGAATCGCCCTGATTCGTAAATCCAAGGTTCCGGTCGTTTCTCAGATATGTGCAGTATTTGTATCCTTTATGAGAGGTGTACCAATGGTAATCCTTCTTTACATCGCATATTATGCAATGCCGATTGCCATTTACAGCTATGGACTTAGCATTGGTAAGGAGATTGATGTCAATGCAGTTCCGGCTATTATCTATGCAATTGTAGCGCTGGTCTTAGATCAGGCAGCGTATTCCTCTGAAATCTTCCGTTCTGCATTGGGCTCTGTAGATGAAGGTCAGATGGAAGCAGCATACAGTGTCGGAATGACAAAGACACAGGCATTGATAAGAATTATCTTCCCACAGGCATTTGCAGTAGCAATTCCAAACATCGGAGGTTTATTCCTTGGTCTGGTTAAGGGAACATCACTTGCTTATTACGTTGGTGTATATGAGATTACGGCAACTGCTCAGTTGTGTGCATTACCGGCTCTGAACTATATTGAAGCGTATATCATGACAACCGTTATCTATGAAATCATCAGTATTATCTTTAATAAGGTGTTTACAATGGCAGAAAACAGCTTAAAGAAATTCCGTGGCGTTGCTACAGCATAAGGAGGAATGAGATATGTCAATGGTAGAATTAAAGAATATACATAAATCATTTGGTGAAAATCACATTTTAAAAGGCGTAGATATGGAAATTGAAAAAGGTGAGGTAGTCGTTATCCTGGGACCATCTGGTTCTGGTAAGACAACACTTCTTAGAACCATCAACTTCCTGGATGCAGCAGACGAAGGAAGTGTCAGTGTAAATAACTTTACTGTAGACTGCAAGAAGCATTCAAAATCACAGATATTAGAACTAAGAAGAAAGACAGCAATGGTTTTCCAGAACTACAATCTGTTCCAGAATAAGACAATTATTCAAAATGTTATGGAAGCGCTGGTTACTGTTAAGAAATATAACAAAAAGGATGCAGAAGCTGCCAGCCGTGAAATACTGAAGAAGGTTGGACTGGAAGAGAGATGTGACTTCTATCCGGCACAGCTATCTGGTGGACAGCAGCAAAGAGCCGGTATTGCAAGAGCTTTGATTCTGAACCCGGATGTTATCCTTTTTGATGAGCCAACATCAGCTCTTGACCCTGAGTTAGTAGGTGAGGTTCTTAATACCATCAAGGCAGTTGCTCAGACTGGTATTACGATGATTGTTGTAACACATGAGATTGCATTTGCTAAGGAAGTTGCAACAAGAGTTGTATTTATGGAAGGCGGTAAGGTTGTAGAACAGGGACCACCTTCAGAGATTCTGGTAAATCCAAAAGAGCCAAGAACACAGCAGTTCTTAAGCAGAATTACAAATCCAAATCAGGATTAAAATAAGGAGGTATGGCTTATGTCAGCAGTAAATACAATATGGGTTTTACTGGGTACGGCTTTGGTATTCTTTATGCAGGCAGGCTTTGCAATGGTTGAGGCAGGCTTCACCAGAGCAAAGAACTCAGGAAACATTGTTATGAAGAATTTAATTGATTTAAGCATAGGAACACCGATTTACTGGTTCCTTGGCTTTGGTTTTATGTTTGGTTCGGCTAATTCATTCTTCGGAGGATTTGATTTATTCATCTATGGTGATTACTCTAACATTCTTCCGGAAGGCGTACCACTTTGGACCTTTGTCATTTTCCAGACTGTGTTCTGTGCAACAAGCGCAACAATTGTATCGGGAGCAATGGCAGAAAGAACAAAATTCTCTGCATACTGCGTTTATTCCGCAATCATTTCCTTATTCGTATATCCAATCTCAGGACACTGGATCTGGGGCGGCGGATTCTTATCGCAGATGGGATTTCATGATTTCGCAGGTTCTACCGCAGTACATATGGTAGGTGGCGTTGCAGCATTCATCGGTGCAAAGATATTAGGACCTCGTATCGGAAAGTATACAAAGGATGGCAAGTCTAAGGCAATTCCAGGACACAGCATTACATTAGGCGCTCTTGGTGTATTTATTCTCTGGTTCTGCTGGTTTGGATTCAACGGATGCTCTACCTTAAGCATGGAAGGAGATGCAATTGAAGCAGCAGGAAAGATTTTCATGAACACCAACATGGCGGCAGCAGTTGCCGTTGTAACAACAATGCTGTTTACATGGGTTCGTTATAAGAAGCCGGATGTTTCCATGACATTAAATGGTGCATTAGCAGGTCTTGTAGCAGTTACAGCAGGCTGTGATGTGATTTCTCCGGCAGGTGCAGCAGTCATTGGTATTGTAGCAGGTATTGTAGTAGTTCTTGCAATTGAATTCATTGATAATGTATTAAAGGTTGATGACCCGGTTGGTGCTATCGGTGTTCATGGATGCTGTGGAGCTTTAGGAACATTGATGACAGGACTTCTTTCAACAGAGGAAGGACTTCTTTATGGTCATGGATTCAGATTCTTTGGTGTACAGTTATTTGGTATGTTAATTGTTATTGCATGGGTAGCTGTAGTGATGGTAATCGTATTTAAGCTTATTGATAAGACAATCGGACTTCGTGTATCGGAAAGAGAAGAAATCGAAGGACTTGACTCTACAGAGCATGGTCTTGCAAATGCATATGCAGACTTCTTACCGAACTTCCATACAGACAGTATGGCACAGAACATTGATAATGTGCTTGGTGTTAAGAAGGCAGTAAAAGACCTTCCTGCTGATGAGAGAATCGTTGTCAGTCATGGTGAGCGTGCAGCCTTTGAAAGCAACGGCGGTGTACTTACCAAGGTTGATATTATCATGAAACAGTCAAGATTTGAGGCATTCAAGAGTGCCATGAATGATATTGGTGTAACTGGTATGACAGTAACACAGGTATTAGGATGTGGTATTCAGAAGGGTGCTACGGAATACTATCGAGGTGTTCCGGTAGATATTAACCTTCTTCCTAAGGTAAAGGTTGAAATCGTAATTGCTAAAGTGCCGGTTGAAGAAGTTGTACAGGCAGCAAGAAAGGTACTTTATTCCGGTCATATCGGAGATGGTAAGATTTTCGTATATGATGTAAGAGATTCTGTAAAGGTTCGTACTGGTGAAACAGGCTACGATGCATTACAGGGTATTGAAGATTAAAATAAGTTGTTGGAGGTAAGATGCCATGAAGGTAGTGGTTTGTCAAGGTGAAGCAATTGGTGGAGTACCATCCAGAGATGATTTGATTGCATATTGGAAGGAGCAGCTTGCTGATTGTCCTGATTTAGAGGTTGTTTATAAACCGGGATTTAATTATGAGAATCTGGAAGAGATTATCGAGGATGCCGATGCGGTACTCGGAGCCTGGATTCGAGATGATTGCTTTAACGAGGAATTCTTTAAGACTCATCCAAAGTTAAAATATATTGCATCATTTGCGCATGGCTTTGGAAAGATTGATAAGGAAGCGGCACATAAGTATGGCGTAACCTTTACCAACACCATTTATGGAGATGTGACCATTGCACAGTTTGCAATGGCACTCCTCCTTGATATATGTCATGATGTCCGCTTACAGGATGCTTATTATAAGAAGATAGTAGACAGCGGAGAAAGTGTAGGAAGTCCGGGAAGAGGCTTACGGGTTCAGAGCAGACAGATTGAATTATATGAGAAAACGTTTGGTATTATCGGTCTTGGAAGCATCGGATTATGGGCTGGAAGAATGGCAGCAGGCTTTGGTATGAAGGTTATTGCTTACAGCAGACATAAGAAGACAGGACCAGAATATGACTTCATCGAACAGGTTTCCTTAGATGAAGTGTTAGAGCAAAGTGATGTAATTTCCATCCATTGTCCACTGACAGATGAAACAGAGAATCTCATTAATAAGGAAAGCATTGCTAAGATGAAGGATGGTGTAATCCTCATTAATACAGCAAGAGGAGCTATTATCAATGAGCCGGATTTAGTGGAAGCTTTAAATAGCGGAAAGGTTTACGCAGCAGGACTTGACGTAGTAGTAGGAGAGCCTCTGGATCACAGATGTGAATTAATGAATTGTCCAAATGCAGTCATTACACCACATATTGCATGGGCACCGGAGGAAGCAAGATATCGAACGGTAAAGGTTGCAGCACAGAACTTTAAGAATTGGATGAATGGAACACCTACGAGTGTAATTAGTTAAAAAGGAGTGAAGAACATGGAACAGAAAGTAAGCGAAAAAACCTTAAGTCTTGGAACAAAGCCATTGTTTCCGTTACTTTTATCCATGGCGATTCCGGGACTTGTAGGTTCACTTACCACATATCTGTACCGAACGGTAGACCAGATATTTGTTGGAAACTTTGTAGGAAGAAATGCTCTTGGCGGTATTTCAGTCCTGTCACCATTTAATAACGTAATCATCGCTCTGTCACTGTTTATCACAGTGGGCGGAGCTTCGATGATTAGCCTTGCCATGGGAGAAGGGAAATACGAAAAAGCCAATAAACTTTTTACGAATATTATCGTACAGGCAATTCTCATGGCAGGAATCGTATCGATAGCATTTTATGTATTTGCGAATCCCTTTGTATCCCTTTGTGGTGCAAAGGAAGGAACAGAAACTTATGATTATGCAGTAACATATCTTAAGATTATTGTCTTCGGACAGGTCTTTAATATGCTCAATCAGGGGCTTGCGGCAATCATTCGTTCAGAAGGCGCTGCCAAGTACTCCATGTTTGCAAATATAATCGGAGCTATCTGTAATGTTATTCTGGATTATATATTCATTGCTCTTATGGGAATGGGTGTATCGGGAGCCGCGATTGCAACGGTAGCATCTCAGATGATTGGAGCCGCTTTCAGTGCAGCTTATTTCTTTGGTGGAAAGAGCACTCTGAAGTGGGTAGGATTTCAGGTAATTGATTTCAGACAGATGGTAATCGTAGCAAAGATGGGTATTGCACCTTCTATTTTCCAGATGTTATCTTTTGTGACCAATATTATTATGAATAAATCGCTCCAGTATTATGGAGACCTTGATCCGGTATATGCGTTGCTTGGCGGTGGAGAGCTTTGTATTTCCGCAGTTTCCATTGTAAATACGGTAGACAGCTTTATCGTTTCGACAACATCAGGCGTAAATCAGGCAGTATCCCCGGTATTAAGCTATAACTACGGAGCACGTAAATATACAAGAGTAAGAAAAACGTCCTTGATTGGACAGGCAATGGCATTCTCCATGGCACTGGTTATCTGGTTGTTTATGATGCTTGCCCCAGAATTCGTCGTAAATCTATTCGGAAACGGAGATGAAGCGTTGCTCCAATATGGAGCAATGGCAATGAGAGTATGTAAGTGCCTTGCCGTATTTAATGGTTATCAGATGTTAGTCAGTATGTATTTTTCAGCAATTGGAAAACCACAAATTGCGACACTGGTGTCATTTTCAAGACATGGTATTTTCCTGATTCCGGCAATGGTTATCATGCCAAAGTTCTTCGGTCTGATGGGTGTCTTATATGCAAATGTTGTATCGGATGCATGTTCTATGGTGGTAGTAACCTATATGTACATCAAAGAGATGCGAAGACTGAAACGCCTTAAGGATGGCGAAGAAGCAGATATCAGGAAAAATAGCAATAAATTAATACTACATAGAAAGGAAGCGCAGAAAACTGCGTAGAAGAGGAGAAAGATTATGGAATTAAAGAGTATTTTAAGCGAAGCTGTACTGTGTAAAGAAGAGTCAAAAAGAGCCAGCAGAAATCTTGGTGTAGATATCAACACTCTGCGCAGAATGGGCTTAAATGAGCATCCATTTGGAATGTCCCCAAAGGCTTTGGCAGTTTTTGAAGAAAGAGCAAAGGAAGGTAACCTGTATGGTGACTTTGGTTGTACACCATTAAAAGAGACTTTAGCAGAATTTTATGGATTAAAGGCAACAAACTTCTTGACAGGTTGTGGTTCCAGTGCAATGATTGAGACATGTGGACTAGCTTTTTTGAATCCGGGTGATGAAGTCATTATGTGTCCGACCTTTGCAGCGTTCCTTGATATGGCAGGAATCCGTAGAGCTAAGAGTGTTATTGTTCCTTTAACAGAGGATAAGGGATACGATCTGGATGGTATCTTAAAGGCAATCACAGATAAGACGAAAATGATTGTTATCTGTAATCCAAACAATCCAACCGGTCAGTATCTTGGTGAGGACGCCTTAAGAGAATTTGTAAAGAAAGTACCTGACAATATTGTCATTATTTTTGATGAAGCTTATCTGGAATTTGCAACAGCGCCTGATTGTAAGAGCATGCTTCCTTTGATTAAGGAAGGCTGTGATAAGCCAGTCATCGTATTAAAGACATTCTCCAAATATTACGGAATGGCTGGTGTGCGTGTTGGTTATGCAGTTGCTGATGAAAGCATTATTGCAGCAATGTCCAAGTGTCCGGGAAGTTCTGTAAACAGAGCCGGTATGTATGCTACGATGGAAGCTATTAAGGATCAGGAATACTATCAGGAAGCTAAGAAGAAAGTCGTAGAAGGCATTAACTATCTTGAAACAGAGCTGAAGGCATTAGGCTGTGAGGTATATCATACACAGACAAACTTCATTATGTTTGAGCCACATAGAGATTATGCAGCTGTCAGACAGGAACTGATTAATCGTGGTATCCTGATTAACTGTCCTATGTTATGCCGTGTTTCCGTAGGAACAATGGAAGATAACAAGGCATTTATCGAGGCTATGAAGGAAATATTAGCTGTATTAGAAGAAAAATAAATAATAGTTTAACATATTTGCGCAAAGAGGAGCAGACTGGTTAATACCGGTCTGCTTTCTTTTTAAAGTGCGCCTAGCGGCGCACGTTTCTAATGGGTGAAAGTCCCTAATTCGCCCTAGT
>CAYUKO010000096.1:0-15058 GCA_964445375.1 uncultured Roseburia sp. | reverse complement strand
AAATAGGAACTAGGGCTCCATCAGCGCGAGAAATTGGCGTGGATGGAGTCTTTGATATTGTATAAAATATCTTATTAATGGTGTTGTATTTTTATATAATATTTATTACAATAATATATATTGTTGGTTTATAAAATATTGAAGAAGAAAATTAATAATTTTCACATAGAAGGATATAGAAGTAGACGAAAGGCGAGATGAACTATATGCAAAATACTTTTGATATTTCACAATTTGATGAATATAGAGAAGACAACCGAAGAGAAGTGAAATGTGCCAATGGTGGTTTGCCTAGTTCACTGTGGGAAACATATTCTTCTTTTGCAAATTGTTATGGCGGCGTAATCGTTTTGGGAGTCAAGGAAGAAAAGGATGGAAGTTGGAAGACAACAGGTTTGCAGAATGAGGTAAAGCTGCGAAAAGACTTTTGGGACACGATAAATAATCGTAAAAAAGTAAGCATCAATTTGCTTGCAGATGATGATGTAGAAACATATCGTATTGATGAAGATATTATTATGGTTATTCACGTTCCTATGGCAAGACGTGAACAGAAGCCGGTATATATTAATGATGATCTTTTCGGTGGTACTTTTCGGCGAGATGGTGAAGGGGATTATCATTGCACCAGATTGCAGGTGAAAACCATGATTCGAGATCAGGCAGATAATACCATGGATATGGAAGTTTTGGATGATGTTCCTATGGAAGATTTGAATTATGAAACGATACAGGGATATCGTAATCGCCATCGAACTTTAAAAGCGGGACATCCATTTGAGCGATTAAATGATAAGGAGTATTTAAGAAGTATTGGTGCGGCTGCTATTTCTTCGGTAGATAAGCAGTTACATCCAACGGCAGCAGGGATGCTGATGTTCGGAGATGAGTACAATATTATACGTCATTTTCCAGAGTATTTTTTAGATTATAGAGAATTACTTGATCCGACAATTCGATGGACGGATAGATTGCAGTCTAGTTCTGGTGAATGGTCTGGAAATGTGTGTGATTTCTATTTCAGAGTTTATAATAAAATCATCAAGGATATAAAAGTACCATTTAAAATGTCAGGAGGAGAACGGATTGATGATACACCAGTGCATAAGGCAGTTAGAGAGGCGCTGGCGAATTGTTTGATTCATGCAGATTATTATGGTATTCGAGGTGTAGTTATCAAGAAGGAACCAGATAAGCTGATTTTAGAGAATCCGGGATACATCAGAACAGGTAAAAAGCAGATGCGTATAGGTGGTGAGTCAGACCCTCGTAACAAAGCACTTATGAAGATGTTTAATTTGATTAATATCGGAGAGCGTGCAGGGAGTGGTGTACCGAATATTTTCAATGTATGGGCTGATGAAGGTTGGGAAGAACCTGTAATTGAAGAACGCTTTGAACCAGATCGGACGGTATTATCGCTTTCTTTTGTGGAAAAAAGCGACGAAAAAAAAGCGACGAAAAAAAGCGACGAAAAAAAAGCGACGAAAAAAAGCGACGAAAAAAAGGTAACGAAGAAAACCCAAAAGCAGCATGAGATGATACTTGAATATATGCAGTTTGATAGATGGTATAAGGCAAGCGACATTTCACAACTTCTTGGGGTAAAGGAAACCAGAACGAAAGAACTGCTAAAAGGATTGGTTGCAGTTGGAAAATTAATGGATGACGGAGCGACTAAGGGAAAGCAGTATAAGAAAATAGCTAAGTACGAAACACCATAACGTTCAAAACGGATAGTGGAATAATTTTATGAAAAAATATTCACACATTCTCTTGACAAATGCATAATATGGAATTATGATAAGAAAAACTTAAAACACGAATCAAACTAATGACCAAGAGGAGTAGATGTTTAAGGTTCGGCTTACAGAGAGCTGCAGTTGGTGAGATGCAGCAGATGAAAGAACATTGAATGGACTTGGGAAGGTGGGAGTAAAGAGACTTTTTAAAGACTCAAGTAATGCCCAACGGGATTTCCGCCCGTTATCAAGGGAAGACGTATGATAGTACGTTCGTAGAGTGGGTGCATATTTATGCATCAAATTAGGTGGTACCGCAGAAGCTGGAATATTTTTAGGCTCCTGTCCTAGTAGAGATACTAGGACAGGAGCTATTTTTATTGCATAGGAAAAACCTACGCAATAAAAATAGCAAGATGCACACGAATGCCAAAGGAAATTATCAGCCTGCGGCTGATGGCATTCGGCGCAGCGAGTATACTTTCGTATACTCGATTTTCTAAATTGATATTACTAATTTAGATTTGCAAGGAGGGCAATAACATGTACAAACCGACTTATGAACAGGCAAAACAATATGAAAAAGATTACACATACATTCCGATATGCAGAGAGATTCTTGCAGATGACATCACACCGATTCTTATGCTTCGCAAGCTTGCAAGTCTCGATAACCAGTACTTTTTGTTAGAAAGTGTGGAAGGTGGAAGACTTGGCAGATATTCTTTCTTAGGATATCATCCAAAGCTTTCCGTATTCTGCAAGAATGGTGTGGTAAAGGTGAAGGAAAATGGCATGGTGCGAATCATACCGGGAACTCCCAAAGAGGCATTAAATAGTCTGATGCAGGAGTACAAATCACCACAGATCGAAGGCTTGCCAACCTTCACAGGCGGTTTGGTCGGATACTTCTCCTATGAGATGATTCAGTATGCTGAACCAAAGCTTAAGATCAAGCAGAGTGATGTGAATGATTTTGAACTCATGATGTTTGATAAGCTGATTGCTTTTGATCAGCTGATGCATAAGGTTTGTATCATTGTAAATGCCAGAACAGCAGATGGAAAGGCAGGATATGATAAAGCAGTAGAGGAAATCGAAGCCTTTATCGAAACACTTCGGATTACCGAGCCGATGCCGAATGAAGAACCGCTTCCAGCACCGAAATTTACCTGTAATCTTAGCAAAGAGCAGTATTGCAGCATGGTAGAGAAGACAAAGCATTACATCAAAGAGGGTGACATTTTCCAAGGTGTTATTTCCAGAAGATTTGAAGCAGAGTATGAAGGAAGCCTGTTAAATGCTTATCGGATTCTTCGGACAACAAATCCTTCACCGTATATGTACTACATACAGATGCAGGATATGCAGATAGCAGGAACCTCACCGGAAACGATGATAAAGCTTACAAATGGAAAGTTAATGACCTTCCCGGTTGCAGGAACCAGAAAGCGAGGTAAGGACAGAGCAGAGGATGAAGTTTTAGAAAAAGAGCTGTTAGCAGACAAGAAGGAATGTGCAGAACATAACATGTTAGTGGATCTTGCAAGAAATGACTTGGGAAGAATCTCAGAATATGGAAGTGTTAAGGTTGATGATTACATGGCAATTCACCGTTTTTCCAAGGTTATGCATATCGCAAGCACGGTAACAGGAACACTTGCAAAGGATAAGACCTGCTGCGATACGATAGAAGCGCTGCTTCCGGCAGGAACCTTATCTGGAGCACCAAAGTTCAGAGCATGTGAGATTATTGATGAACTGGAACCGGCTGCAAGAGGTGTTTACGGTGGAGCAATCGGATATATGGATTTTAGTGGGAACCTGGATGTCTGCATTGCGATTCGAACAGCTGTAAAAAAGGGCAAAAAGGTATATGTTCAGGCTGGAGCCGGAGTTGTAGCAGATTCCATACCAGAGAATGAATATCAGGAATGTGCAAACAAGGCAGGGGCAGTAATAGAAGCTATTAAGCTTACACAGGAGGCAAGTAAAGCTTGAAAGAATAAATTCTTTCAAGCTGGCAAATTTGTGCAGAGGCACAAATTCGCAGAAGTATAGAAAGGATCAGTGATGAAAATGATACTAATCATAGATAATTATGACAGTTTTTCTTTCAACTTAGTGCAGATGTTGGGAGAGTTGAAAGAGGAAGACGAAGAAATCAAGGTGATTCGTAATGATGAAATGACAGTAGATGAGGTACTTGCATTAAAGCCTTCACACATTGTACTTTCACCGGGACCGGGAAGGCCAGTGGATGCAGGAATCTGCGAGGAACTGATTAAGGCAGTGTCAGAGGCGATTCCACTTATGGGTGTTTGTCTTGGTCATCAGGCAATCTGTGAAAGCCTTGGCGGAAGGATTACCTATGCGGAGCAACTGATGCATGGCAAGCAGAGCAGAATTAAAGTAGATAACAAATCTCCTCTTTTTCAGAAGATGCCGGAAAAAATAGAGGTAGCAAGATATCATTCCCTGGTGGCTGATAAAGCACAGATTCCGGATGTATTAGAGGTAACCGCGGAGGATGAAAAGGGCGAGGTTATGGCAGTAAGACATAAGACAGCACAGATTTATGGGGTACAGTTTCATCCAGAATCTATTATGACGCCAGAAGGAAAGCAGATTTTGAAAAACTTTTTAGCAATCGCATAACAAATAAAATGTATGAACAGGAAAAAGCCAACAAGAACGATTAGAAAGGAAGTAAGCAGTATGATTCAGGAAGCAACAAAAAAGGTAGTAGAAAATAACAATCTGACAGAGACAGAAGCACAACAGGTAATGAACGAGATTATGACAGGTCAGGCGACAGAAGCAAATATGGCAGCCTTTTTGACAGCACTTCGTATTAAGGGCGAGACGGTAGAAGAGATTTCTGCATTTGCAAAGGGCATGAGAGAAGCAGGAACAAAGCTTCCATACGAAGGTGATTTGCTGGAAATCGTAGGTACAGGTGGAGATGAAGCAAACAGCATCAATATCAGTACAACAGCAAGTATTCTGGTTGCAGCAGCAGGCTTTAAGGTTGGTAAGCATGGCAACAGAAGCGTTTCCAGTAAATCAGGTGCAGCAGATTGTCTGGAAGCATTAGGGGTAAAGCTTGATGTGGAACCGGAGAAAAATGCAAAAATTCTGAATCAAAGCAATCTTTGCTTCATGTTTGCACAGAAATATCATTCCGCAATGCGTTTTGTTGGTCCTGTACGTAAGGCACTTGGTTACAGAACCGTATTTAATATCCTTGGACCACTTGCAAATCCGGCAGCAGCAAATCATGAGTTGCTTGGTGTATATGATGAGAAGTTAATCGAGCCAATGGCACATGTTTTAGATAAGCTTGGTGTACAAAGAGCGATGGTGGTGTATGGTAAGGATGGTCTGGATGAGATTTCCCTAAGCAGCGATACGATCTGCATGGAAGTCAATCATGGTGAGTTCAAGAAATATGAAATTACACCGGAACAGTATGGCTTTGCAAGATGTAAGAAAGAAGACCTTGTAGGAGGTGATGGAGAAGTAAATGCAGAAATTGCAAGAAAGATTCTTAAGGGAGAGGAAACCGGAGCAAAGGCAGATGCCGTTATTTTCAATGCGGGTGTTGCCATTTATCTGATGCAGGACGGGATTACCATAGAAGATGGTATTCGTATCGCAAGAGAAACCATTGAAAACGGCAAGGCGTATGCGAAGCTGGAAGAGTTTATTGTATTGACCAATGACTAAAATGCGAAAATCCATAGATTGAAGAAGGGAGGCATAGAATGATATTAGATGATTTAGCAGCAGCAACCAGAAAAAGAGTAGAAGCAAAGAAAAAGAAAGTTCCTTTTGAACAGGTGAAGGAGCAGGCAATGGCACTTGCAAAGCAGGAGGAAAGCTTTACATTCCCATTTGAAAGGACAGTTGCCAAAGATGACATCAGCTTTATCTGTGAGGTAAAGAAGGCTTCTCCATCAAAGGGCATTATTGCTGAGGATTTCCCGTATTTAGAGATTGCAAAGGAGTATGAGCAGGCAGGAGCAGATTGCATTTCGGTATTAACAGAAACGGATTATTTTCTTGGAAATGACAAATATCTTCGTGAAATTAACGATGCGGTCAGTATTCCAACCATTCGTAAAGACTTTATCATCGATGAATATATGATATATGAAGCAAAGCTCCTTGGGGCCTCTTGTGTTCTTTTGATTGCGGCTTTACTTGATACCGAAAGGATGAAGGAGTATATTAGAATCTGTGACAGTTTGGGGCTTTCAGCTTTGGTGGAAGCACATGATGAGGAAGAAATCAGAAGTTCGGTTGCATCGGGAGCAAGAATGATAGGTGTCAATAATCGTAATCTAAAGGATTTCACCGTAGATATTCATAACAGTGGCAGATTAAGAAGTCTGGTTCCAAAGGATATTTTATTTGTTGCTGAAAGCGGAATTAAGACAGCAGAGGATATCAAGGCATTGCGCGAGGATGGTGTAAATGCGGTTCTAATCGGAGAAACCTTGATGCGAAGTGCTGACAAAGCGGCAATGCTTGCAAGCTTAAAGGGATAACGAATATGACAAAAGTAAAAATATGTGGATTAAAAACGCTTGCAGATGTCGAGATTGTGAATAAATATCTGCCGGAATATGTAGGCTTTGTCTTTGCCAATACCAAGCGGTTTGTTACCGATGAGCAGGCTTTTTGTATGAAGCAGGCTTTGGATAAGAGAATTCAGGCAGTTGGTGTATTTGTGAATGAGCCGCAGGAGCATGTCATTTCGCTTTGCCAAAAAGGCATTATTGATGCAGTACAGCTTCATGGTGATGAAACCAGTGAGTACATAGAAGCGCTGCGACAGCAGATTAAGAATCCGATTATTCGTGCAGTAAGAGTACAGAACGCTAAGCAGGTGAAGAAGGAATTACAGCAGAATGCAGATTTTATGCTGTTTGATACCTATAAAAAGGGTGTCTATGGAGGAAGTGGAGAACGCTTTTCCCTTTCTATATTAGAAGAGAGTCTTAAGAATGAAGAAAGTGCAAAGCCATTTTTCGTGGCAGGAGGTCTTGCACCAGAGAATATCAAAGAGGTGCTTGGTGACGTTGCCTGCTATTGTGTGGATGTCAGCACGGGAGTCGAGACAGATGGCAGCAAGGATGAGAAAAAGGTACGGGAATTCATAGAACGAGTACGGGGAATACAGTAAATGAAAAAATACAGATAAGGAAGGACAACAATTATGGAAAACAAAAAAGGTAGATTTGGATTATACGGCGGGCAGTACATTCCCGAAACTTTGATACCAGCAGTCAATGAGGTAGAGGCAGCGTATGAGCATTATAAGAATGACCCGGAATTTCAGAAGGAGCTGCATGATTTATTAACAAAATACGCTGGAAGACCTTCACTTCTCTATTATGCAGAGAAAATGACAAAAGATCTTGGCGGTGCAAAGATATATTTAAAAAGGGAGGATCTGAATCATACGGGTTCTCATAAGATTAATAACGTATTAGGTCAGGTATTATTAGCTAAGAAAATGGGCAAAAAGCGTGTTATCGCAGAAACAGGAGCAGGTCAGCACGGTGTAGCAACAGCTACGGCAGCAGCCCTTATGGATATGGAATGTGAAATCTTCATGGGTAAGGAAGATACAGACAGACAGGCGCTTAACTGCTATCGTATGGAGCTTCTTGGCGCAAAGGTGCATCCGGTTACAAGTGGAACCATGACGTTAAAGGATGCCGTAAATGAAACAATGAGAGAATGGGCTAACAGAATGGATGATACCTTGTATGTACTCGGTTCTGTTATGGGACCACATCCATTCCCGATGATGGTAAGAGATTTCCAGAAGATTATCGGTGAGGAAATCAAAGAACAGCTACAGGAAGCAGAAGGAAAGCTGCCGGATGCAGTGATTGCCTGTGTAGGTGGTGGAAGTAATGCCATGGGTGCTTTTTATGAATTTATTCCTGACAGAAGTGTCAGATTAATCGGCTGTGAGGCAGCAGGACTTGGCGTGGATAATCCAAAGAACGCAGCGACAATCGCAACGGGCAGTGTTGGTATCTTCCATGGTATGAAATCCCTGTTCTGTCAGAACGAATATGGACAGATTGCTCCGGTATATTCGATTTCAGCAGGACTTGATTATCCGGGAATCGGACCAGAGCATGCCAATCTTCATGAAACAGGAAGGGCAGAATATGTGCCGATCACAGATGTGGAAGCAGTCGAAGCTTTTGAATATTTGTCCAGAACGGAAGGTATTATTCCGGCAATTGAAAGCTCACACGCAGTAGCTTATGCCAAGAAGCTTGCACCAACCATGTCAAAGGATCAGATTATTGTAGTGAATATTTCAGGACGTGGTGATAAGGACGTAGCAGCCATTGCAAGATATAGAGGCGTAGAAATTTTTGATTAGAATTGATTAAGGATTACTATAGAGTTTGAAAGGATAGAGGGAAATGAGTAGAATAAGCAAAGCATTTGAAAATGAAAAGGCATTTATTGCATTTATAACAGGTGGAGATCCGAATGTGGAAACGACAGAAAAGCTGATACCGAAAATGGCAGAAGCAGGCGCTGATATAATCGAAATCGGAATTCCATTTTCGGATCCGATTGCAGAAGGAATCGTGATTCAGGAGGCTGATGTGAGAGCGTTAAAGGCTGATACAACAACCGATAAGCTCTTTGATATGGTAGCCCGTGTGAGAACTAAGACACAAGTGCCATTGGTATTCATGACTTATATGAATCCGGTTTATACATACGGTACAGAGCGTTTTATGAAGAAATGTGCTGAGGTTGGCATTGACGGTGTGATTATCCCGGATGTTCCTTTTGAAGAGAGGGATGAGGTAAAGGGATTCTGCGAGGCAGCAGGTGTTGACTTGATTTCTATGATTGCACCAACATCAAAGGAGAGAATCCACATGATAGCAAAGGAAGCAAAAGGATTCCTGTATTGTGTATCTTCTCTTGGCGTAACTGGTGTAAGAAGTGAGATTACAACAGATATCGGTGCTATGGTAGAGCAGGTGAAGCAGGTATCTGATGTTCCATGTGCGATTGGCTTTGGAATTTCTACACCGGAGCAGGCACAGGAAATGGCAGCCTTAGCAGATGGTGCGATTGTTGGCAGTGCCATTGTAAAGCTGGTAGCAAAGCATGGAAAGAATTGTATAGAGCCTGTATGTAATTACATTCAGGTTATGAAAAAGGCGATAAAAAACGCAGGATTAATTTCTAAAATATCATAGGTAAAACTGCCTAAAACCATATTATGTAAAATAAGGTTTTGGGCAGTTTTTTTGTTGATTTTCAATAAAAACTTGCAATATATATTGTACAGGCTAATTGATAATGAATTCAAAGCATATATTGAAGTAGACAGAAAATAGTGATAAAATATAGTTGGACTTTGAAAATGGTGGATATGGATGCAGGAGTGTGCATCTGTATGCAAAGAATAGGCCAAATATATATGCAAGGAGAGATACGTATGAAGATTAATTTGAATGAAATGCGAATCAAGAAACGTTTAACTTTCACCTTTTCAGTGATATTAGTTATGACAAGTGCAGTTGCTGTGATTGCGTTGATTTTTATTCTGTTTATGAACAGCCAGTATAATCACACATTGACATATTATGCATTTCCACAGGGTGATATTGGTTTGGCGATGAATGAATTCGCCGAGGTGCGAAGCGCAACGCGTGCCGTGATTGGTTATGAAGAACAGAGTGCCATTGATCAGGCTTTGGCACAGCATGACGAGGCAGTAGCTGAACTTGAGAAATATATGGCAGCTATTGAAACGACCATGGTAACACCGGAAGGTCATGAGTCTTTTGCTGCTATTGAAGCAGGTCTTGCAGCTTATTATGAAGTAGAAGAGAAGGTCTTGGAACTTGGCGCCACACCGGATTCAGAAAAGAGTAAGCAGGCACAGCAGATGGCACTTACGGAATTAACAGAAGTGTATAATGCAGCAGATAAAACCTTTACAGCACTGATGGCAGTCAATGTGGAGAAGGGAGATGCAAAGCATGATTTATTACAGACACTGGCAATTATTGTATTGATTGTTGTTGTTATTGTTCTTGTTCTTGCAGTATCCATTTCAACAAAGCTTGCTTATCAGATTTCTAAGGGTATTGAAAGACCATTAAATAAGATGAAGGATCGTTTGGAATCTTTTGCAGAAGGTGATTTGAAAACACCATTCCCAGTTCTGGATGCCAATGATGAAATTGCAGAAACACTCAAAGCTGCTCAGGTTATGTCAGAGAAGCTGGAAAGAATCATTGAAGATGTTGGATATCAGATGGATGAAATGGCAGATGGTAACTTTGCAGTCAGAACCAAGATGGAAGAGAAGTATTCCGGTGATTTGATGATTTTACTGACAGCAATCCGTAAGATGAAGAGTCAGATGAGTGCAACCTTAACAGAGGTTGATGAGGCTGCAAAGCAGGTATCCAGTGGTTCTACCAATCTTGCTGAGGCTGCTCAGGCATTGGCAGAAGGAGCAACCGATCAGGCAGCATCCGTAGAGGAGATTCAGGCAACAGTAGATAGCCTTGTAGAAGGTGTAAAGAAAACTACGCAACAGGTTGAAGAATCTTATTCAGAGGCACAGAAATATGCCGGTGAGGCTGAGAAGAGCCGTGTGCAGATGGAAGCTATGATGGAAGCCATGAACCGTATCAATGAAACTTCACAGAAGATTGAAAATATCATTGGTGAAATCGAGGATATTGCAAGTCAGACAAACCTGTTATCTTTAAATGCTGCTATTGAAGCAGCAAGAGCAGGAGAAGCAGGAAAGGGATTTGCGGTTGTAGCAGATCAGATTCGTAATCTTGCTGAGCAAAGTGCAAAATCGGCAGTAGATACAAGAACGTTAATCGAAGGTTCCTTACAGGAAGTAGAAGAAGGTAATAAGGTTGCGTTGATGGCATCTGAATCCTTGAAGGAAGTAGTAGAAGGTATGAAGAGTATTGCAGAAACTTCAAAACAGTTGAGTGAGAGATCAGAAGAACAGGCAGAAGCAATTGAACAGGTAGATGTTGGTATTACTAAGATATCAGAAGTTGTTCAGTCTAATTCCGCTACTGCACAGGAGACTTCCGCAACAAGTGAAGAACTTGCAGCACAGTCATTTACCATGAGTGATTTAGTTGGAAGATTTAAAGTTTTAAAATAGAATAAGGTAAAATAAATTAAGAGTGCGAAAGCACTCTTAATTTATTTCCCTGTATTCACTGGGTGTTTGACCAGTGTATTTCTTGAATGTTTTTAGAAAATAGAAATAGTCATTGAATCCGGCTTGTTGTGAAATATCATTAATGGATATATTGGTAGTATCCAAAAGCTTTTTGGCATGATTGATTCTTAAGTCTGTCAGGTAGCGGGAAAAAGTGGTACCTGTGGACTTCTTAAATACCTGACTGATATAATTGGGATTGAGATTTACTACCTTTGCAACATCTGTTAACGTGATATTTTCATTATAATACGTGTTGATGTATTTCATGATTTTTAGAAAACAGGAGTTGCTGATATTTACCGGCTCCTGGGTTTCTTCTGCCTGAGGGGAGGCATTTAACATCTGAATCAGACTTTCAAGCATTGCCTGAAAAGATTCGTATTCATGAGTCAGCTGTCGGTAATGGTGAATATAGTAGTCTTGTGAATTGGGAATCAATCTGGCATTTGAAATAATCATATTATAAAGTTGCTGCGCAGAATGGATAGAGAATAACTGTTGGTATTCTTTATCCTTTAATTGTTCCAGAAGACTGCAAAGCTTGTCTTTTGCTGTAAAGTTAACAGCGTCCGAAATCTGGTCGGTGTATGGTAATGAATGAAAATCATGATAGGTAGTACAGATTTTCGTATCAGGATTAATAAAATAATGATAGCCCATTGCCAGACAACGGTAAAAAGAGTTATGTAAATCGTTCAGGGAAACCGGTATTGGATAAATGCCGATTCCACGAATGGAAGGATTCTCCAGAAAAGCTTCAAAGTCGGAAGCGTTAAACGGTTTACTGGACAGATAGCCATATTGTGAAGTACCAGTACAAAGGGAAAGAGAGTCTGCAAGTGGTAATGGACTTTCACTAATAGAGGAAGCAAGATAGTAAGTATCATATAAGAAGTCATTGGCTTCCAGATAATGAGATATCATATCTGTTTGATTGGACTCAATTGCTTCCAGAAAGTCACTGTCTGAAATCACAAAAGAAGCACTTTCCAGATTACGGACAGCCTTTAGTAAAAGGGAAGTAAGCTCATCATATTCAACAGGCTTTAGACAATATCCAAGTACATTGTATTGAATGGCCTTTTGTGCATAAGAGAATTCGGCATAGCCACTTACGATAATGACTTGTGTCTTCAGTTCGTTTTGATAAATGTATTTACTTAATTCCAGACCGCTGCAGCCAGGCATTCGGATATCAAGAATTGCGATATCAGGTGGATTGTTCATAAGAATATCAAGCGCTTCTTTGCCGGAATTGGTCGTATGGGCAATCTCCATTCCGTATTCTTCCCAGGCAATCGCATTTTGCAGGGATTCTATGATAGATGGTTCGTCATCTGCTAATAAAACATGATACATGCTAGTGTCCTCCAAGGTGTTTAAGATTCAGACTGTGTGGTAATGGGCATTCGAATGGTTACAACCGTTCCATCATTTTCTTCACTATGAATGGAAATACCATAATCATTTCCGTATTGTAATTTCAGTCTGGCATTGGTATTTGCGATTCCTACATATTTTGTAGAATCATAATTCTTATTCAGTAAGAGTGTCTGCATTTCCTGTAGTTTTTCCGGTTCCATGCCAACACCGTCATCTCTGATTTCGATAATCAGGTCATTTCCCAGAATGGTACAGCCAATATAGAGCATGCATTTGTTCAATGAAGGCTCGATACCATGTTGTATGGAATTTTCCACAATTGGCTGCAGAATAATCTTGATAACAGGAACGGATAAAATATCTTCCGGTATGTTATAGATGATATCGAATTTGTCCTGAAAACGGTATTTCTGAATTTCGATATAGGCTTTTGTCATTTCAAGTTCTTCGGCAAAGGGAACGATAGGCGCTCCTTTGGTATTGTATCGATACATTTTCCCCATGGCTACAGCAATGGAAGCAATTTCGGGAACCTGATGTGATAAGGCGAGCGAACGAATCAGTTCCAATACATTATAGAGAAAATGTGGATTGATCTGGCTGCGGAAGAAAGAGATTTCGGTAGCCTGACCACGAATTTTAGCTTCGTATAATTTGGAAGAAGTCTCGAAAATCTGGGCATTCAGTTCATCTATGGTAGAGAACATATTGGAAAATTCCATAGCCAGCTGCCGAACTTCCTGACAACCATCAATATCAAGTGGTTCCGAAAGATGGCGCTGATGATCATTTCGCATCTTATTAATGATAGAGCTGAACTGGTTTAGCGGAATAATCATACTGACATAGGAAACCACTAGTAAAAGACTAGTCAAAATAGCAATGGAAATAACCAATATCCATATCTGACGCCAGGTATCGTCCAGCATACTTCGAATTGCAGGAATATGAACCGCACTTATGATACCACATTGTGCGATATCTGAGTAGGTTATCTGCACAGAATATGGATAATAGGAGGAGTCAGCAGGTGAGCTGCTTGCCACTGCGGACATGATTTCTTCCGGAATATCTTCTGATTTATCACTTAATGAAAAAATATTACCTGCATAATCTGTAATATAGAAGGATGCCGAAGAATCTTTCTCTGTCTGGTCGAGGGAGAAATGATCCACATTCAAGGAGACAAAAATACATCCAATGACTTTACCATTTTGATAAATATGACTGCAGTAAACATAATAAATCTGGTCTGCAAAGGGTAAGAAGCTGCTCTTTCGAAAACCAACGCCGTGATTGGAATAACGTTCTTCGTTCATGGCATCGTGATACATAATCGTTAAGTCTTCTTCGGAAAAGAGAGAAGAGTAATGAATCAGGTCATTGGCAAAGGCAATATCTGCAATGTCGGTATTGAGACATTTAATATAGGAAATATTGGAATTAATATCACTGACTGTTTGTGGCGAAATCGATTGATAAGAAGGAGCTAAAAGCAGTTCTTTGTATACAGAATCAGATTGAATCTGGCTGCATAGCACATCTAATTTTAAACATAACACTTCTAGTTCATTCAAGCTTTTTTGCGTGGAAATTTCAGCCTGCGTATTGGCATTGGTAATGAGATCCTTCTGCATGGAATGAAAAATCATAACGGCAAAGGTGGCAATGATGAATAGAAAAATCCCCGTAATGAATAAAAACTGTTTATGTATTGGTAAATGCTTAAAGGTTTGTTTGCGAAGCTTCATATTAATATAGTCCTTGTTTCATTTCTTTTAGAAATATCTTAGCGTATTTTATGTAAAAAAACTATGTAAAATTGTTAGGTGCATCTAAAAATATTCCATATACAGGAAAAAAGGTATGTAAAGTTTACATAAAAAAGAGAGAATTCGTTCATACCAATTAGAAGACTCCTTTTCTATAATCTAGATAACAGTTCTGAGTAGGGAGGCATAGAGAAAGTGGCTGTAAAGAAGAAAATAAGAGTTGTTTTTCCTATGTTGTTAGTAGGTCTGACGCAACTGGCAGGATGCAATGTGGCTACTGTGAAGGAAGCTGACAAAACGCAGATACAGGAAGAAACGCAGTCCTATTCCATGCAGGAGCTGTTAGATTCTGATTTCATGTTGTATTGCGTGAATTGTGGAGAAAATGGCATATCTGATGTACTTGGGTTATGTCAGTCGACAGGTGACCAGCCATATGGACTTGATACAGAAACCGGAAAAAGCTGGGGGTATCGGGAACAGGAGTATATGACAGCGATAGAAGATGAGTCTGGAGAGCAGCTTACCAGATTCCGATGGGAACTACAAGATAACGTAGCGTATGACAATGAAGAGACAGGATTTTATTATGACTTTGAACTGCCGGATGGAACCTATGATATTACGTTAGGATTCTATAATCCTTTTAGTGCAAGAAAGGTATCTGTAATGGCAGAGGAAGATGTGGTAATCGATTCTGCCAAAATACTGAAATATAAATTAACAGAAGAAGAATTCAGACAAGAGGTAACCGATGGAAGCCTGCAGATTAAGGTATACAATCCATATCGTAATAAAGATACCATGCAGAACCCTGTCCTTAGTTACATTATAGTAAGAGCAATCCCGGAGTATAACTCGGAGTTGCTTGCACAATATCTTGGTACACTTTC
>CAYUKO010000095.1:0-15194 GCA_964445375.1 uncultured Roseburia sp. | reverse complement strand
TTGGAGGGAGTATGGTACTGTCGAAGTAGATGACAGACTGTGCTTACCTCATGACTTGGATATACAGGTATCGAAGTTAAAGCTGTTAAAAGCCAACCATACAAGCCAGCGTTACCGTCTAGAGGACAATATCGCACAGCATTATCCGAAGCAGATAGCCACCATGAAAGAAAGGCTTGCCGGGTACAAAGCTGACATTCAGACCTACGAACAGAATAAACCGATTGATAAGGACAGTTTTTCCATAAAAATCGGAAATCGTGTGTTTACGGATAAAAAGGAAGCTGGAACGGTACTGATTGATATGTGCAGGAATGCGAAGCAGCCAAACACAGCAGTTGCAATCGGAGAATTTCAAGGCTTTAAGATGAGCGTAACTTTTGACAGTTTCAGCTCCAAGTTTACCATTGCATTAAAAGGGCAGTTGAGCCATGAGGTGGAAATCGGCGCAGATCCTTTGGGAAATCTGCAACGACTCAGTAATGCCCTTGATGGATTGTCCGGGAAAATGGCAGATGTGGAACAGAAGCTTGCCAATGTGGAACATCAGCTTGAAACTGCAAAAGTGGAAGTAACCAAACCATTCCCACAGGAAGCAGAGCTTAGTGAGAAGCTGGAGCGACTTGCTGAATTAAATGCACTGCTTAACATGGACGAAAAGGGCAATAGTGCTATGGTTATGGACGATGATGAGCCGGAGAATACAGAGCAGAGCGAATTACCGGATACGGATATGGTTGCGGATGCACCCGCAAAGCCTGTGGCAAGCTGGACGATGTCGGAGCGTATTGCAGAGCATAGGGGCGAAATAAGATTGGCTGACGGTCAGAATGGTCGCATTTCAATCAGAGAAAAACTTGCCGAGATGAAGGAAAAGGCTTCTGGGCAGAAACTGCCGGATAAGCCAGAGTTTTCCAAGTCGAAAGATAAACAGGAAACTTTATAAATGGTATGTGGGCAGTCAATATCTGGCGGCTCACATACATCTATTTTCGGTTGAGGGTATTGACGAAAAGACTTATAATAAATTTGTTGCTATTTATAAGTAAAACATAAGATGTTGAGGTGGATGCTCTATGGAATATGTAAAAATATTATGTTGTGGAAAAGAAAATGCTGCACTTGGTACGATTTCATTACTTCTTAACAAAATGAAAAGTGTTTTGGGTATTACTATTAAGGATATAAAAGGGGTATGTTTTGCGGATTTTACTCAGGAGGTTGATGAAGAGGATGAGGAATATCATGAACCGTTTGAAGTAAAGTGTGAATTTATTTATAAGTCAAAAGAGTGTCGAATGGATGCTGAAAGAATTACCAAGGGTGGCAGACGATATATGTATCTGATGATACAGTATAGCGAAGAAGATGATGTTTCTTTGCTGGAAAGTTCTATTTGGTATGAGTTTAAGGAAAAAATGTTGGGACTACTTCATGGAAATTATGAGCAAATTTTTTGGTTAGCCGACTCCCAAAATATGAAGATAGCTACAGACTTATATAGCAGGTTGCATGTATTGGAAAATTATTTAAGAGAAATTATAAATTCATATATGTCAATTAAGCATGGTGGTGATTGGTTTGAGAAGTATTCTTATGAGGACTATATAAATAAGTATTTGAAGTTTTCGGAGTGGTTCAGAGGTTCTCGATACGATTTATATAAAAAGGTCGATAACCATTTATATAACTTGGAGATTGATGATATTTTTGTGGCTTTGCAGGCAGCAAAAAAGAAACAAATTACTAATGTTGTAAAGAGAGCGTTGGAAGATATAAAGAAACATGAAAAGGAGAAAGCAACAGAAATTGCTTCTGTTGAGTTGTTGGATAGTCCATCGTTGTGGGAAGAGGAAGGTTTTGATGAAATTTTTAGTAGGTCAGTAGTTGGAAGGTGGAAAGATGATTTGTCTAAAAGGCGAAACATGGTTGCACATAATAAAATGATTTGTAGGGATATGTATAATGACACCGTAGCTACGATTGAATATTTTGGGGAAGAGTTTAAGAAAGCTGATGAATTGTTAAAAAGAAAAATAAAATCTGATGAAACATTAGAGACAATTCGCTTACGAAATGAAGCAGAGGAAGTAATGAATTTAGAATATTGCGATATTAGGTCGGAGTTATTTGATGAGCAAGATATTATTGAGCGTTTAAATGATACAGATGATTTTATTCGTCTATCAGGAATTATTAACGACAGTATATCTGATGTAAGCGAAAAGGTCGAAGATACACTTTTATCCTTAAAATATATAAGGGAGAGTCTACAAGAAGAAACTTTTTTTGAAGATGATGAACTTGTGAGAAAAGATTTATTGGAGAAATATATAGAACTCGGCGAAAATCATTACCTATATTCCACATGGAAAATATTGTTGGGCGGAAATGTAACAAAAGAATTATATTTTTTAATCGAAGATACATTACAGGATCATTTGTTGTCTATGGAACAAAAACTTGAAAATATTCGAGATAGTGTGTTCTGTACAGATTTAAATTGCTTTTCAGAAGGAGATTTAGTTCGTATACAAGATTTTGAAGGTAATGAATTTGCGGTCAATGTTAGAGGATGGTTTTGCCCAGAAAGAGGAAGCTCAAATGAAGTCTATGTGAATTGGGTTGAAAACGGAGTAAGCAGTGTTTATGGTGGAATTTATATTTCTTATGGTGATTATGAAACGACAGAGGATGGTATTCCTATACCGTGTGTTGAGGATGAATTTATTGTAAAATTTAGTGAAGTAAATGATAAATTGGAAACTGTGGTAGAGGGTATTGTAGAGGTTCTTAATAAGATAGAAAGTCAATATATAGAACTTGAAATTTAGATTAGTGAGATAAATTAAATTATAGCGATATGTGCAGGAAGGAGACAGGAGTATGTTGCAGAGATGGAAACGAATTAGAGCAGTAATGGTAAGTAGGCTATAAAAATATTATATGTATTAGCGAAATGGCAGTCAGTAATGGCTGCCTTTTGTCATGTCAAAAAGGAGGTTCTGAATGGAAACAAAAGGACAGAATGTAGAGGATATGGATGTAATCAAACAGCTCATGGACATCATGGGGCAACAGGGCATGAAGGAGCAGTCACAGGACTTTTTGGAAGTGCTTAATTTTGTAGCCGGGATGCAGGTACAGCTTAGTGTCATGGTGGATGAGTTACAGGGGGTAAGAGAGCAGTTAGCCGAGATGCAGAAGAACCAGCCAAAGGCAGTTACGGAAAAACTCATGGATAAGGTTTCACAGCTTCAGGAGAAGATAAATAGCCTGTCGGAGCGATTTGGGGAAATCAAAGACCATTTGATTGATACTGCAAAGAAGGCGGTTACTGCATTTAAGGAAAAAGGAAGGGAGGAGATGAACAAGGTTCTGCAAGTCGGTATTTCCGGTGTGAAATCGGTGCTTGAGAATACCCGTGAGCGATTGGTGGATATAATGACGAATTATGAGAAGACTGCTAATCAGATAGACAGTATCGGGGATGAATTAAAGCAAATAGGAAACAGCTTTGCCAATGTGGGAAGGCTGATTGCCGGAAAAGGTACGAAGGAAGTATCTGACGAGAAGCCGGGTGTAGGTCTTACAAGGGTTATGAATATGCCTGTAAAGAGTAATATAGCAGCTTTCCGCAAGCAGATTGATGGGATTGATAAAGCTATGGAAAAGCTCGATAAGGTTTCAGCCGGACTTCATACCGGGAAGGAAGCGGACAAAGGTGCAAGGGTTTCCATTAAGGAAAAACTGTCACAGATGAAGGCAAAATCAGAACAGACCAAGAAAGAGCCGGATATGGCAAAAAATAAGAATAAAGAAGCAAGTTTATAGTGATTTTGGAGAGAGCAGGTAGTTATCTATCTGCTTTCTTCTATTTTTGAGCAAATAAAGGAGGAAACACAATGGCAGATGCAAAAACAGAAAAGCAGAAAGTACAGGAGATTACGGAGAAGCTGGAGCAGGGATTACAGGAGCTTTTTGAGAGTGAGAAATACAAATCTTACTTAAATACCATGTCCAAGTTTCATAATTACAGCTTTAACAATACCCTTTTAATTGCTATGCAAAAGCCTGACGCTACTTTAGTGGCCGGATACAAGGCTTGGCAGAGGAATTTTGAACGCCATGTAAAAAAAGGCGAAAAGTGTATCCGTATCTTAGCTCCCGCACCCTATAAAATCAAAGAGGAACAGGAAAAGATTGACCCGGTAACCAATGAGCCGATGCTCGATAAGGACGGTATGCCCATTATGGAGGAAGTTGAGATTAAAATTCCGGCATTTCGTGTTGTTCCGGTATTTGATGTGTCACAGACAGACGGAAAAGAACTTCCGGAGCTTTCCGTAGATGAGTTGTCGGCAGATGTGGACGGGTATCAGGATTTTATGAAAGCATTGGAAGCTGTTTCGCCCGCACCGATTGAATATGAGGATATACCGGGAGAAGCCAAGGGGTATTTCAGTACAACCATGAACCGTATTGCCATACAGGAAGGCATGAGTGAGAGCCAGACGGTCAAGACTGCTATCCATGAAGTGGCACACGCAAAGCTGCACAGTAGGGAGAGGGAAAAGGAAACAGACCTTTCGGAGCGTAAAGACCGTAACACGAAAGAGGTGGAAGCGGAGAGTGTTGCTTATACCGTGTGCCAGCACTTAGGGATTGATACCTCTGATTATTCATTTGGTTATATTGCCGGATGGAGCAGTGGCAAGGAAATGACGGAGCTGAAATCTTCCCTTGATACGATAAGGAGAACTGCTTCGGAGTTAATCAGCGGTATTGAAGCACAGTTACAGGAGCTTCAGAAGGAGCGAGTAACGGAAGCAGAGCAGACACAGGATATTGTGCTGTTGGTGGCAAATACAGACCGTTCCGAGTATGACCTGTTGAATGTCAGAGGTATGAGTGTGGAGGAGCTTGTTGCTTCTCTTACTGCCATGAATGATGATGACAGATTAAGTGTGGAAGCCTATCTTGAGAACAAAGGCGGTTGGGTTACACCACTTGCTGATGAGCAGACCGAGGAAGTAGAGGAGTACCACTTGGACTATGTTTATAATACGGACACTTATGAGATAACCGATGTAAAGGCAAGAATGGCAGAACAGGACAAAGTTATGGAGCCGGATACGGAGCTTTCCATTATGCAACAGGCAGAACAGCTTATTAACGAGATGGAGCGTGAAAAGACCATTTTTAGTGTGGATGAGCGTAACCTGATTGTAAATTATGCCTACAAGCTGGGGAATATGGAAAAGACAAGGGAGCTTGCGGAGCATATCGCCATGTATGAAGAAAATTCCCCTAATCTGGTGGCACAGACAGTTATCAATGCACAGGCAGAAATTGATGCCTTACCGGACGGAATGGTGGGACTTTCCGAGATGCACGAGTATGGATATACCTGGGCGGAAATGTTACCGCTGACACAGGAGAGAGCTGCGGAGCTTTTCAGAGAGGATGTTGCAGTATATCAGCTCCATGAAGACGGTTCCGAAACGGTAATTGAAGATATGGAGGAGTTACAGGCACACAAGGGTATGTTTGGTGTGGAAAAAGACGATTGGAACGCATATCTGGAACATCAGACCATGCGTGAGGAACTGGAGGAGAGTTCTGCCAACAGGGAAGCACAGCTTTTATATGGCAGAGATAATCAGTTTGGCATTTATCAGCTTAATGACAGTCCACAGGCAAGGGATATTCACTTTATGAACTCTGATTTCCTTGAAATGAAGGGCATTGCAATCACAAGAGAGAATTACGATTTGGTTTATACTGCACCTCTGGAGGATGGTACAAGCCTTGAGGATATTTTTACCCAATTTAACATAGACCGTCCGGAAGATTTCAGAGGTCATTCCTTATCAGTCAGTGATGTGGTGGTACTTCATCAGAATGGGGAGAACACCTGTC
This sequence comes from uncultured Roseburia sp., assembly GCA_964445375.1. Classification (GTDB taxonomy): domain Bacteria; phylum Bacillota; class Clostridia; order Lachnospirales; family Lachnospiraceae; genus COE1. Next base: position 9,272 of record CAYUKO010000095.1, on the reverse strand, counting down.
ACTTTGTGGACTCTTTCGGGTATAAGGAAGTGCCGGAGTTTATACAGGAGATTGCAAAAGAACGGGAAGCAGAGCAGACTTCCGTGATTGATGAAACAATTGAAGTGCTTGGAGAGATTGCAAAGGAACACGCTGGGGAAGAACCGGAAAGGGAAAATGCAGTTTTTCTTGTGAATTACAATGAGTGGAAAGATGTTGGGGAGCTTGACTTAGGGCAGAATTATTTTGCCATTGATGACCCTTATGGGGACGGAGATTACAGGCTTCTTTGGTTGCAGAACCAGATTAAGGACATCACACCCGCCGGAGTGCAGTATGACACTTATGAGGAAGCTGCACAGGCTCTTTATGAGGTGGAGCGTGAGGTTGCCAATCTGCCACACAATAAGGAGAACAACATCGGCTCTTTCATGGTAAACGGAAAAGCACAGCTTGAGCGTATCATGGAAGAAAGGGCTTTGCAGAAGCACATGGATATGGAGAATGACAAGGTTTCCTACTATGTCATTGCCGATTTATCCACTTGGGCAGAGAACAGTCCGGAAAGGAGTGAATTAGAGCGTTTTGACAGCTTTGAGGAAGTTGTAGAGCAGTTTAAGGCATACCGGGAGAAGGATGCACAGTTTAGTGATACGGAGGATAAGGCAAGAACTACCCTCGGTTTCAATGTGCATGGCATTGAATTTGATGTTATCCATGCAAGGAATAATGAAAATGTATTAAGCCTTGATTTTACCCATAGCAGTGAAGCAACACAGAGCAACCGTTTTATGGACGATTTGCAGATTTTGTGTAATGAGCTGGTGGATAAGGTAAGGCTTCACAGAGATATGTCCCCGGAGGAAGTAAAGGACTTTGTGAAGCGAAGATTTGAACATCATCTTCATAGTACAGGTATCGAAGACGCTTTCATGTACATGGATCGTTTCGATACGCTTTATGAACAGGGCAAAATGGAACACCTTATGCCGACAGCTAACCAGAGACACATCATAGAGCATATACCGCTTGTGGAGTGGGAAAATGAGTATGTCAGCATAAATAACCGATTTGCAGACATAGCAGACAAAGAGCTGTCTGTGGTGGAGTATGAAATACTGCTTGATATGGAACCGGCACAGGTATCGGTGGATGGATTGATGGAGATAATGAACCATAACGCAGAGCTGTGGAATTATCCAATGGACGAGAAAGACCACTGCCTGCAGGAGAACATACCCGTTGTAATCGTCCGTGATGGCGAGGAAGCAAGATATTTTGAAATACCCAAAGAATTGGTTGCAAAGGTAAGAGAAAGCGAATTTAGGGGATATGAGCCGGAGCAGATGGCATTTGCCATTGATGATAAATTTGTCAGCATACAGTTCTGTGAGGGTGGCTATGATTATTCCATTTTGGGTGCGGATTATAAGCTCATTGACGGTGGAGTGTATGATAATCCGGATATAACCATTCATGCAGCTTTAAATGATATTTTAGAGGATATGGGAGTGTCAGAACAGACAGAGCGTGTCCCGGTGGACTATGAGGAGCTTATGGAGAAAGCGGATGCAGTAGAACAGGCAGAGATAGAAGCTAATCATGTGGTTTCTGATTTTAAAGCAAAGACCAATGAATTGTTTAATGATATTGAGGGGCAGAGTCCGGAAGATGTGGAGCAGACTGTTTATGCTCATATCATGGCAAAGCTGGATGAGTATGACATTTCTGTGGAGATTGTGGATGTGGTCGTATCAGGAAGCCGATGCAGAGGTCTGGAGAAGGAAGGTTCTGACCTTGATGTAGTTGTGGAATATAAGGGCAGAGAGAATGAAGATGATTTGTTCAATGCCTTTAATGAGGACGGTCTGATGATAGGCGGTGTCAAGGTGGATATTAACCCGATTACAGAGGGTAAGACCGGAACACTTGCAACCTATCTTCCGGGAGTGGAAAGTTACCTTGCTGAAAAGCGGGAAGCCATGCAGAAGGAAGCTGTGACAGAAGCAGAGCAGAAAGAAACAGTTGTTACCCTGACCGTTGCAGAGTGTGGGGAATTTCACAATCTTGGAGAGTTCCATGAGGGCATAGAAACGGTGGATGAAGCCATAAAGCTGTTTCAGCAGATACCGCCGGAGAGAATGAATGGTATTCCAAGCATAGGCATTAACATTCACACAGAAGGCACGGAACGCTTAGAAGATGTGGAAATGGATATAGTATCCGGCAAGGTTGCCGACTTGGAAATGCTTGAATATGTACCGGACATTTCCGATAATCCAAAGGCTGTTGAAGTCATTGGGGAGCTGATTGACAAGTTACCGGATATAGAGGTGCGTGGTTCTTTGGAGAAGTTCCAGACTGCCATTCTTGCAGCTCAGATAGACCAGCTTTCTTACGATTATGATACTTATCAATACCGTGATACGGTGGATGACAGGGATGCACAGATAGCAACCATAGCAGAGGACATCAGAAGCGGAAACACGGAATATCTGCACGATTTCTTAAATGCCATTGTTTCAGACGGTATTAGAGAGGGCATTGTGGATATGTTCGGAAAGGGTATGGATACGGACAACAGTGAAGCAATACAGACCGTCAGAAAGGCACAGGAGCTGTTAGATAAGCTGTCAGCTTATAAACCTCTGGCAAAGGTGGAGGAGCTTGAAGAAGGCAATTATAACATGGTTGATAATGTGTTAAATAACGGTGTGGAAAAGAAAGAGCAGGAGCGTGTGGCTGGCAGAATTTCCATACGGGAGAAGCTGGCAGAGAAGAAGGCTGCTATAGAACATAAGGATAAGACTGTACAAAAAGACCAGGATAGAAAAACACAAAGGGAGATGTAGGATGATGAGTAATTTTACAGTAGAAGAAATCAATTTGATGTGTGTATTTGATGCAGAGGGCAGAACAGAGCTGATAGAAGATATTGGCCGGATTCTGCCACATCTGGACGATAGGGATATGGAGGAACTTGCGAACAGGGTAATAGGCAAGCTTCAGAACATGACTGATGAAGAATTTGCAGGGGTTGTGTTGGAAGCAGCAGAGTAAAATAATTTGGTGGGTAGTTGGCTGTGTTTGGCTGGCTACCTGCTTTTTATTTTGCAAAAAATATCATAAATTTTTGTATACAATCTGATTGAGAAATTGGTATTAGTAGGGTATAATTTTAGTGTATGTGTTACAAATTTGAATGTGGCACTCAGTGAGTGCCATTTTTGAAAAACATCTGAGTAGGAGGTTTTTGTGTTGGATAAGAAGGACATTATTTCGGTTCAAAATAATAATTTCCCGGAATATGAAGATATAAGAAAAGCAATTTTAGAAGCAAAAGAAAAAGTTGTTACTACGGTTAATGCAGCAATGGTTGCAGCATATTGGCTGATTGGAAAACAATTATATGAAGCTCAAAACAGCGTTGACTCTACTTATGGAAAAAAGTTAATTCAGTACGCTTCAGAACAATTGCAGAAAGAATTTGGAGCAGGATTTACGGAAAGAAATCTTCGTAATATGCGTCAATTTTATGAGTGTTTTCCAAATTGGCACTCAGTGAGTGCCGAATTGAGTTGGACTCATTATAGGCTGCTAATTCGCATAAAAGAGCAGGAAAAAAGAGATTACTATGTGAAGGAATGCGTGGATTGTGCATGGAGCGTTCGTCAGCTGGAACGCCAGATAAATTCATTTTATTATGAAAGAATTTTAGCTACTAATGAGAGTAAGCGAGCAGAGGTGCGAGGAGAGATACAGGTATTAGAACCGAATGTAGAACCCAAGCATTTGATTAAAGACCCATATATATTAGAGTTCTTAGGATTAGAAGAAAACAAGGCATATCTGGAGCATGAATTGGAGCAGGGATTGATTGACAACTTGCAGAAATTTTTGCTCGAATTGGGAAAGGGATTCTGCTTTGTAGCAAGGCAGAGAAGAATTACCATAGACGGAGATCATTACTATATTGACCTTGTGTTTTATAATTACATTTTGAAGTGCTTTGTGTTGATTGATTTGAAAACACATAAACTTACTTATCAGGATGTAGGGCAGATTGATTTTTATGTAAAATATTTTGAAGAAAACGTTAAAACAGAGGGCGATAATCCTACTATTGGAATTGTTCTTTGTTCAGAGAAAAATGAAACAATGGTTAAGTATTCGGTACTAAATGAAAATGATCATTTATTTGCTTCAAAATATAAGCTTTATATTCCAACGGAGGAAGAATTAAAGAAAGAGATAGAGCGAGAACGATTTAATCTCGAACAGAAATTTGAAGATAAAAATGAGTAATATTACAAGGCAGATGCTCGATATGAGGTATCTGCCTTGTGTCATTATAGGATATGATTTTTGCTTTTGTCCTGTTGTTCGGAGGAGAGAGCAGAGGTAGTATCCCGTCCAAGATACTGATTAAGATTGTCCAGCTTCCGGCTAAGTTCACGCACTTCTTTTTCATAAGTCTTATAAGTGGAAGTAAGCTCATTTTTCTGCCGGGTCAGCTCCTGATACTCGCTCTTTAGCTTGTCGATATTCAAAGATTTTAGGTTGATGTCTGCCTGTTCAAGCATTCGTCTTGCACCACCGTAGAGGATAATCTGACTTTCATATCTGCGGAAATATGCGTCTGGGTTCTTGGCTTTTTTGTAGTTGATATGATAGGAGCGATTGGCCCGATACTGTTCGGCATATTTGATGATTTCTGCAAGGTCTTTGATACGGTGTTCCAATTCCACAACGCTCTGTTTTGCCGATTTTCCGGCTTCAGTTTTTACAGCAATTTCATGTTCCAATTTGGTAATGGACTCAGCTTCTGAATAGCTCTGTGCAGCTATTTTCAAATTCTCAATGGTTGCCCAACGTTTTAGACCGGGAGCATTCTGAAATTTCTCATCAGAAGTGTCAATAAGTCTGCGTGAAGCATAGTCCCTTTTGGGAATGGTTGCCTTTCGTTCACGCTTTAATTCTATGCGTTCTCTGATACGCTCTTTCGTGTATTCTTTACCCAAAGATTTTACGCTGCCACGGATAAAACGCTCTTTTCCCAATGGGCGGAAGGAGATATACTTGGGTGCATTTTCTCCAAATTCCTCGCCTTTGATTTCATAACCTTTGGCTCGAAGAAGCAGTAAAAATTCCTCGTAGGTGGAAGCTGATTTAATACAGGAATTGATGTCTTTTCGTAGCTGTGGTTTCCATGCAGTTCCGTTTTTGTCAGCGTTCCATTCATTGTATTTTCTGCCACGCTTTTCACCGGGAATAATGACCGAGAGATTGTGTTCCTTGCACAGTTCATCACTCAGCTTCCGGATGCGATAATAGGACTGTTTACAGTCATGGTATTTGTCGTGATTGATGTTATCCGCAGCACAAAATATGATGTGATTATGGACATGACCTTTATCAATATGGGTGGTAACTACATAGGAATATTTCCCCTGTAATAATCGGTCTGCAAGCTCTTTTCCAATCCTGTGAGCTTCCTCAAAACTTACCTCACCGGGAGCAAAAGCCTGTATGAGGTGATAGGCTTTATTGGGACTATTTTCTCTGCAATGGTCGAGGGTATATTTAAAGTCAATCGCAGCAGTTTCCGGAGAACAGGCGAAGGAAGAAATGAAGATGTTTTCGTCCGTCTTATCCGGGTTGCAGATGTAGTCTATTGCTTTATCAACGGTTGCTTTAATAGCATGGATTTTTGTGTACGCCATACCTCGTTCATCAACTCCTTTACTTCGTCCATATCTTCCTGATAGATGTGGTCGGTACTGTTAATTCTTTTTGCAATCTGGTTAAGGCTGGAGCTTATCCGTCCAAGCTCCGTATTATAATTTCTCAGATAACTGTAATCCACATCATAGACATATCCATACAAAATGAGTTTGCGTAAGAATGCGGATTTGCTTTTCATTCCGGAGAGCTTAAACTTCTCATCAAGTATGTACTGCTCGTCATCATTTAAGTGAAATTCGTTACGGTTTGTGCGTGTTCTGTTCGCCAATTCTGCCACTTCCTTTCCTAAAAATGGGTACAAAAAAACTGCTGTAAATATTTCGATGTTTACAACAGTTTGTTTCAATGGTTATTCAATTTTTGATAAAATTATCCAAGCGAAATTGTATCAAATTATAGATAAAAGGTCAAGGTATTAGAAAGGAAATGCAAGTTAATAAATAAGAGGGTTAGGGATACTTCCCTAAGAAAATTTGTCATGAACAGTGGTAACAGTTTGGGGAAATTTTGAGCCTGTGTACGGACACAGGCAGTGCTTGCTATGTCACTCAAAAAGGAAGAAGTTAATTTAACTCTTGACAGGTGAACATCTGTTAACTATAATGGGTTAACAAATGTTCACTTATCTTTATATCAATATTTTTAAGGAGTGTTTATGGATACAAAGAACAAAATTTTAGATGTTTCGTTAGCGTTATTTGCACAAAAAGGATTTGATGGTGTGTCTGTACGAGAAATAGCCAAGGAAGTAGGTGTTCGAGAAAGTGCTTTATATAAGCATTATAAAAATAAAGAGGATATTTTAGATAAGATTGTGGAGGAAATGATATTACTTATTCATAAAACCTATGAACAACAAAGAGTTCCGGAAAGTGTAGAAATAGAAGTAGCAGAGGAATATAGAAATATCACGGAAGAAAAACTGTGTGAAATGTCTTGGAATATATTTGAAATGTTCACAGAAGATCCGAAACTTTCAAATTTTCGAAAGCTTTTGGTGCAAGAGCAGTTTCATAATAAAGCCTTTGCGGAGTGTTATAATAAATTTTTCTTAGAAGGAGTAATTAACAGTCAGGCAAAAACATTTATGCAGTTGGTTAATAATGGATTCTTTCGTAAGGTTGATGAAAGGATAATTGCTTTACATTTTTATGGACCTATTTTGCTGTTATTTCAATTGTATGATTGTGAACCACAAAAGAAGGATGAAATTAAGGAGATGCTATTTAAGCATGTAAGAGCATTTGGAGCACATTATAGAAACAAAGAGGTGTAAATAAAAAAGGAGCATTCGTATGATAGTTTTTAGCTTTTTTTGTATTGGTGTTTTTATAGGTATTGTCCGTTTCCTTTTTGTAAAAAAAGAAGCACAGGAAAGATTTGCAAGGTATGAAGCGATGGCGAAAGTTGTAGATACTTCATATGGAAAAGTGAGTTATATAGATGAAGGACAAGGAGAGGAGTTTTTAATTTGTCATGGGATATGTGGTGGATATGACCAAGCGTATGATACGCTTGCAAAAGGAGAGGATTGTTATCGTATACTAGCTCCGTCCAGATTTGGATATCCCGGAAGTGATATGCCACAAAATGCTACAATAGAAATGCAGGTAGAAACTTTCAAGGAATTGCTTGACAAATTAGGAATAGAAAGGACTTATGTTCTCGCAACATCGGCAGGCGGTGCGACGGCAATTAAATTTGCATTGATGTATCCAAAACGGACAAAAGGTTTGATACTGTACTGCTCTGGTTATCCAACATTGAAAGAACCAGAAAAGAGGATTACATATGCGGGACCGCCGGAAGTTATGTGCAATGACTTTTTTATGTGGTTGTTTAGCCCTTTGTTTAAACCGCTTATGGGTATGGAGCCAGAAATTCTTAAGGAGATTTTACCAATAAAACCAAGACAAAAAGGAATTGTGTTTGATGCAAGGGTGTCAAATACAGTTATGGTCAATTACTGCACGGAATATGATATGAGCAAATTAGAGGTGCCAGTATTGGTGATTCATGCAAAGGATGATAAAATGGCTGACTTTAAAAATGTAGAGCCATGGATTGCTAGAATTAAGGACTGCACTTTCATAGCATTGGATAGTGGCGGACATTTGATGGAAGGTAATAGTAAAAAAATAGATGAAGCAGTTAAAAAATTTATTACGAAGTAGTGAAATATGAATTGGTAGGTGAACTTGAATGAATACATATACGACTTCGGATGTAGCAAAAATCATTGGTATACATCCAAATACAGTACGGATGTATGAAGAATGGGGGCTGATACCGCTTGCAGAACGAAAATCGAATGGTTACCGAGTATTTACAGATTTTCATATCGAACAGTTGAAATTTGCTCGAATTGCTTTTCGAATAGAGGTTCTTCAAAACGGACTTAGAAAGAAAGTTGTAGAAATAATCAAACTTTCTGCAAATAGAGATTTTGATAAAGCTATTATGTTTGCCGAAGAATATCGAAATCAAATACAGAGAGAAAAAAGAAATGCTGAGGAATCTATCGGTATTGCAAAACAAATTTTATCTGGTAAATCAGTAGAACAGACTCTTTTTTTGAAGCGAAAAGAAGTTTCAGACTATTTGGATATTTCTATGGATACCCTTAGAAATTGGGAACGAAACGGTTTACTTCAGGTAAAACGAAAACAAAATGGATATCGTGCTTACACAAGTGATGATATAGAGCGATTAAAAATGATACGTACGCTCCGCTTGGCGAACTATTCATTAGAAGCTGTTCTGCGAATGTTAAATGCTCTTGAACATAATCCGCAGATTGATTTGAAGCAGGTGCTAAATACACCAGAGGCAGATGCGGATATAGTCTCTGTTTGTGACAGGCTGATTATATCTTTGAATGATGCGGAAGAAAATGCAAAAAAAATGATAACTATACTTTTAGAGATGAAAGAAAAGTTTTCTAACCCTCCATTATAACACCAACCTTTTGTTTGCTGTTATGATATTATAGCAACAACAAAAGTCCAGCGGTGTGATGTCAAGTGAAAAATGAATTAGAAATCACATATTTTTGCTTATATCTCATGAAAACAAAAAACATCCACCTAAGCCCTGTCGGTCATGTTTTTTAATGAGCAGGGCATAGCTCATCAGCAAGTAGATTTTATTCTACTTTGCTGGACGATATAGTCGATTGTCTTTCAGCAGTCGAAAGACTAATCGCACAAGTTTACGAGCAGTTAATGCGAGTGCACGTTTGTGTTGGTATCTGTTCACCTCTTTGTACTTGAGGTGGTAGAAGTCTTTATACTCCTTGTCGCATCTTACAAGTGAGAATGCAGCTTCACACAGATAATACTTTAAAAATCGGTTGCCAGATGGAATTAGCCTTGTAGTTTCGGCTTCAAATCCACCAGACTGGTACTGCTTCCAAGCAAGACCTGCATATTTGGCAAGTGCAGCCTGATTATCAAAACGATTGATATCGCCGATTTCAGCCATGATTCCGGCTGAATATACGGGACCTATGCCGGGAATGGATATCAATACGTTTGGCAGGAGTTCCA
>CAYUKO010000094.1:0-15248 GCA_964445375.1 uncultured Roseburia sp. | reverse complement strand
GACAAACATACTTGTCCTTTCTTCCCTGGAAGATTTCTTCTCTTGTCTCTAAATATTTCTTATAGGTAGTCTTAATTGGATCTGTGTAATAGCCTTCTTCAAATGCAACATCCTTTAATTCTGTAGAGAATGTGGTATGACGGCAGTGATCAGACCAATAAGTATCCAGTACTCTGATTTCTGTGATGGAAGGATTTCTCTTCTCCTCATTCTTGAAATAATTCTGAATATGCTGGAAATCCTTGAATGTCATAGCAAGTCCAAAGGAATCATAAAGTGCCTTTAAATCTGCCTCAGCCTTATCTACAAAGCCTTCTACGATAGCAACATCATCCGGCTCTTCAAACTTGGTAACAAGAGTTTCCGGCTTAACCATGTCTGTCTCTCTGGAATCTACCGGGTTGATGCAGTATGACTTTATCTTCATGAACTCATCATCGGAAATATTACCAACCAAAAGATATGTAACTGCAGTCTTGATAATTGGTTCTTCATCTTCTTTTAAGAATCTTACACACTGTACAGCAGAATCTGCTCTCTGGTCATATTGTCCAGGAAGGAATTCTACGGAAAAGCACTTTCCATTTGCAGGCATTTCAAATGTCTCATGGAACAGTACATCTACAGGTGGCTCTGAAAATACACAATTGCAAGCCTTTTCAAAGGTAGCATCTGATAAGTTCTCTACATCATAACGAATGAAGATTCTTACCTTCTCCAGACCTGAGATACCAAGATAACCCTTAATATCTTCTTCTAACTCTCTTGCTTTTACAGCAAAGGAATCTTTCTTTTCTACGTAAATACGTTTTACATTTCCCATTTAATGAGTCCTCCGTAAATCTTTTAATATTTTCTATTATATCGTTTTTATTTCTTTTTTCAACTGTCTAAATGTACGAAAAAATAAAGAAAATAGGCTTTTGTATCTACAAATCCCTTTTGGAATCTGATTTTCTGTGTTAAACTAACTGTATATGTGTTCAAGAAAGGGGGAATTGTCTCAAAATGGAAGACAAAAAATTTGCACTACTCATTGATAGTGATAATATCAGTGCTGACTATATTAAAATCATCTTAGAAGAGCTTTCCAAATATGGCACTGTTACTTATAAAAGAATCTATGGTGACTGGACGCGTTCCACCTCAAATAAATGGAAGGATGTACTTCTTGCCAACTCTATTAATCCGGTTCAGCAGTACAGTTACACATCCGGTAAAAATGCCACCGATTCTGCTATGATTATTGACGCTATGGATATTCTGTATTCCGGTCATGTAACAGGCTTTTGCCTCGCATCCAGCGACAGCGATTTTACCCGCCTTGCCATGAGACTTCGTGAATCAGGCATGTATGTCATTGGAATGGGTGAACGAAAGACACCGGAACCATTTCGTTCTGCCTGTGAGAAGTTCGTACTGCTCGACCTTGTTTCTAACGTAGAATCACCTGCTAAGACTTCTCAGAAAATGACAAACGAAACCACAACCGATGCACTGACTCCGTTATCTGAAATTGAGCAGGCTCTAATCAAAATCATCAGCGACAATGGAAATGACGGAACCTCAATGGATATCGGCGAACTTGGAAGCAGACTTTCTAAAATGTATCCGTCCTTTGACGTTCGTAACTATGAATACACAAAATTCTCCAAATTCCTGGAGGCTGCAGAATTCAAGAAATCCATTTCCTTAAAATACACAGAAACTACCGTTACTGCTTATCTTTTGGATGCGGATGTCACTTTAGAGGATATTCACAAGGAAGTTCTTTCTATCCTGCAGCAGACCGAAAAGCATTCCATGAATGTGGGAGAATTGAACCAGAAGCTTTGTAAGAAGTTTCCTGATTTTAATATCTCTAACTATGGCTATGCAAAGCTTTCAAAAATGCTTGGCGATTTCAAAGAATGTAAGCTAAGTAACTTTGGTAAGATTATCACTTTAAAGTAGACAGGTTCAAAAAAGGGATGTACTTTCAAAGCACATCCCTTTTATTATATCCGCTCTTATTCCACAACAAGGCCAAGTGTTCCAAGAATATATTCAATTTCTTCATCCAGCTCTGCTTCGGTAATTCCTACCGTCTGAGAGGTTGCACGCAGCCCTTCCAGAACATAGACAATATTTCTTGCCGCAAGCTTTGGATTGTCGCATACCATCCACTCTTGCGCCACACCATTTGCAATCAGCTTCTCAACACCATTTACGGACTCTTCCTGCGCTGCTTTTACATCTGCTACATTTCCAGTTGCCTTTTGCTCAAACAAATATTCAAAAGCTGCGGCTGCCAGACTATCTTTCTTCATGATTGCCTGCTTCTGCGCATCCAGATAAACAAGAAGTGCTTCTCCTGGTGTCAACTCGCCTTTTTGTATTGTTTCGAAGATATCCTTGTCCTTTCCGTCCTCTTCCAATACTGCTTCAAACAGTGATCTGGTATCTGCAAAATAGAGATATAATCCACCACGACTGATTTCACAAGCTTCTACAATATCCTTCATCGTTACTTTTCTGTAACCATTCTTACTAAATACCTCTCTTGCCTTTTCGACAATATATTTTTTCTTCTGTTCTGACTTGTTTCCCATTCTTCGTTACCATGCCCTTCCATCTTCAAGTCTATCTATACTGTGCACTTCTCACCCTGGAACTGCTCTATCAACTCCTGCATCTTCAGGATTAACGCTAAAAACACTCCTGTTTTCACACCTTCAGACCAATAAGCGCCCTTTACTTCTCCCTTTAATACATATTTTGATAAAATATCGCCAAGCGCTTTCATATCCTGCAACGTACTGTTCTCAATGAACTCATGCTCGTCCTTTGCAGTCTTCAAACGATACTGTGAAAAAGTATATACATAATTTCGATTCATAAATACTGTTGTTTTCGCTTCACGCACAAAGCTTAATAATGTGGAATCATAAACCGGAACAGGCATAGAAGTCTCTTCAATTCCTTCCCCTGCATAAATATTTGATGTATTCTGACCATTCATTTTTTCCAGCCAGCTCACATATTTTAACAGCTTTATCACATCATCCTTATATACAATTACAACTTCCTCGTTTGATAACTTCTCATTTTTTAGCATACAATCACACCCTCTCTACACGACATTCTTGTTTATATTGTAACATGTCTGTCAGAAAAGTACACACATTTTTTGCTTGAGATATTGTTTTTCGGATATTATAATTAAGAACAGCTTTTTTATTTATACAGAATTACTAATATTTTTAGAATGGAGAACATTATGACATTTCAGTCTTTTATGAAAAAACTAACCCTTTTTATCTTAAAACTCTTTTCCTTTGTTCCGGCATTGCTTATGCTGTATTTCATTTTTTCCTTTTCTGCTCAGGAAGGAACGCAAAGCTCCCAGCTTAGCTATCGAGTCTCTCACAAAGTAGTCACTGTCGTTGACCATGTATTTGATTTCAACCTTACCGAAAAACAGATGGAGCACAGTATTGACAAAATACATTATTATATCCGCAAAACAGCTCACTTTATGGAATACTTTATTCTTGCGGTTTGCGTTTCCCTTCCCCTTTATGTGTATGGAATCCGCGGTATCTGGCTTGTTCTTACTGCCCTGATATTATGTACCGGCTTTGCCTGTCTGGATGAATACCATCAGTTGTTCGTTTCCGGACGTGTTGGTTCTTATCGGGATGTCATCATTGACAGTTCTGGTGCTTTGACCGGAATTATCGGTACACGCTTTGTTGGATATATTTTTCGAAAATGCATTTTTGAACCATTATTCCACAAAAACTCTTTTTAATCAAAATAGTTTTATTTTGGTGCAATATAATTATATACAAATTAATCAACACAGTGTATGATAAATACATGTTTAGCAGAGATGCTAGACTTGCTAATTAGCAATTCCGGAAGAATTCCCCTTTTACACAAACAGGAAGCCTGATAACATCAGGCTTCTTTGTTTTGTCCAAAACTATTTTTTATTATTTCAAGAAGTGGAATAAAAGCACTCTGCGCGAAAGCAGTGGCTTCGGGCGTGGCGTGCTAATAATCGAACGATACCTTAATCTGTTCAAGATACCTGTCCTATAAGTTTATAAAAAGGTGCCTCGATAAATGAAAAAAAGATACTGAAACAATGTTTCGCAAACACTGTTTTGCGCCTTTAGCTTCAAGTGAAATCCACTGATTACGAAGACTAGGCACGAAGCCTTTGCTGAGTGGCTTTAGTCGCAGTTATCAGTTAGTTCACGAAGAGCGTTGCAAAAGTTTGCGAGGCATTGTTTCAGTATCTTATATCAAAAGTAAAAAGGCACCTTTTCACCAAAAATGAGATAGGTATCTTGAACAAAATCCAAAATATCTATCTCGATTATTAGCTAGGGACTGCTTTCGCGCAGAGTGCTTTTTCACAGCCCCTTCTCCTATATTCTGTTTTTCTGTATTGTATCTATTAATTCTTTTGCAACTTCATCCTTACTCATAATCGGAAGTTCTTGATATCCTTCCTTCGTAATCAAAGTCACAATATTGGTATCCGTTCCAAATCCGGCACCTTGCTGCTTTAAGTTATTGGCAACAATCATATCCAGATTTTTTCGAATCAGCTTTTCCTTGGAATTCTCCAGCATATTCTCTGTTTCCATCGAAAATCCACATAAAAACTGATCTGGTTTCTTATTCTGACCTAAGAAACCAAGAATATCTGTTGTTCTTTCAAGCGGGATACACATATCTCCGTCTTTTTTCTTAATCTTTTCCACAGCTACATCAGCAGGTCTATAATCGGCTACTGCTGCCGATTTAATAATAATATCCTGCTCCTCATAGCAACTTTTCATTGCCTCGAACATCTCCAGCGCTGTTTCAATCTCAATGACGTTCATAAACATTGGCTTTGCAAGCTCTGTCTTTCCCGTTACGAGAGTAACCTCGGCTCCTCTTTGCATACAATGTTTTGCAATCGCGTATCCCATTTTACCGGTTGAATGATTCGTAATATAGCGCACAGGGTCAATTGGTTCCCTTGTAGGTCCTGCGGTGACAAGAACCTTCTGTCCTGTCATATCCTTCTCATATAAAACTTCTTTTAAGATATATTCTAATAAAATTTCCGGTTCCGGCATTTTTCCAGCGCCCGTATCACCACATGCAAGATACCCTACTGCCGGATCAATGATTTCCATCCCAAACCGCTTACATTTTGCAATGTTATCCTGCACAATCGGGTTCTCGAACATATTTGTATTCATTGCCGGTGATATGAGTTTTTTACACTTACACGCCATGACCGTCGTTGTCAACATATCATCTGCAAGGCCATTAGCCAGCTTTCCGATCACATTGGCAGTTGCCGGTGCCACTAATACGACATCTGCACTCTTTGCGATTGCCACATGCTCCACACTATACTGAAAATTTCTATCAAAGGTGTCTACCAGACACTTGCTTCCGGTCAGTGTTTCAAATGTAATCGGATTAATAAAATTCGTTGCATTCTGCGTCATTAACACAGTAATCTCTGCATGAAGCTTTTTTAACATGCTTGCCAGTGAGGCAATCTTATACGCTGCAATACTGCCGGTTATAGCAAGCACAATATGTTTATTTTGTAACATAATTTATTCTTACTCCTGCTTCTTATTTTGCAAGCTTTGCTGTCGGAACAAAAATCCTTGCCGATACCAATGCTTTCGTAATCATCGTTACAAGAATGGTTGCGCAAATGGCTTCCGGAATTCCAGATGCCGTTACCGTTCCCATAACCAGACCATAAACGGCTGAGACAGCTACCTGCTTTGCCTCGGCATACTGCTGAGCAAATAGAAGATAGATACTTCCCATTACCATAATCGTATTGGTCATAGAACCTGCAAAACCACATATTGCATATCCTAAAAGACTTGGGCATTTCAGTTTCTTAAGCCCTATCCAAAGCCAGCCTGCTACCACCCCAATAAAAATACGACAGCCAACTGAAATCCATACAGCTTTTGCTGCACCAACCAGTCCTGTCGTACTCATAAACGGTGAGAAAGCAAATGACAAAAGTGTCGGCGCATAAGTATTGCTAATTAAAGAACATACCCCAAAGGTAGCTCCTAAAATAGCACCTGCCTTAGGCCCAAGTACAATTGCTCCAATAATGACTGGAATATGTACCGTTGTCGCCTTAATAATCGGCAGCTGTATCATTCCAAGAGGCGTATTTGCCAACAGGATAACAACAGCCATCATAAGTGCAACACGCATACACCAGCCTGTGTCCATTTTTCTTTGTTTCATTTTTCATTCCTCCATGTTATCATTCTTCCTACTGAAGATACAATACTCGTCAATGATACCATAAATCTTGAAAAATGAAAGCATAATTTTTAAATCGTCCCGATATTATACACAATCCAATTCTTACACAATTCTATCCACTGCGGTATCTGTGGATCTATTTCCTTCATAGCCGGTGGCATCGCTGTTTCCTTCGTTCCAAGGGAATAACCGTGTCCTCCATTTGGAAATACATGATATTCAAACTTTACACCAGCTTTGCGTAGTGCCTCTGCAAAAAGAAGGGAATTTTCCAGTGGTACCGTACCATCCTCAAAGGTATGCCACATGAATACCGGTGGAACCTGCTTCGTCACCTGCTTCTCAAGACTTAACTTTTCTTTCAGTTCTTTTCCACTAAGTCCTGTACATTCACAACCTGTCAGTGCCTTACTGCCCATAAGGTTCTCAAAAGAGCCTCTGTGTGCAAATTCACCTGCTGTGATAACCGGATATGCAAGAATCAAACCATTTGGCTGATAACTTTCCTTTGCAACTCCTAATTCTTTCTTCATCAACACTTCCAGCCATTCTTCATGCCAGAAGCAGCCAAGGCTTGCTGCCAGATGGCCACCTGCTGAGAATCCTGCAACCAGAATCTTCTCCGGCTCAACCGTAAGTTCTTCTGCATGTTCCCTGACATAAGAAACACAAGCCGCAAGCTCTAATAAATGTTGTGGGAACTGGGCACCATGCCCTGCAACATCATAACGTAATACTGCTGCATGACATCCTGCCGCAAGCAATTGCATGGCAATCGCTTCTCCTTCTCTGACAGATACATGTTCATAGCCTCCACCCGGACAGATGATAACCATCGGACGTTTTCTGTCACCATATACTTCCGGATATTGTTCCTGCACATATAAAGTCAGATTTGCCTGTACCGAATTGGCAATCTTTATATCAATTACTTCGTATCTCATAATAACCCGATTCCCTTCTATTACTTCTGAGTTAAAATGTCCTTAGTTATAAAGCACCGGTCTTTCCTTTTGCGCAATTGCAATATAAGTCTTTCCTTCGTTTAACTGAATCTCATTGCCAAAATCATCATAATAAACCGTTGGTGTATAATCGCCTGTCTTCTGCCATGTTACATGGATACACTTACCCTTTGTAAAGTAATAGCCATCCTCTGTCGTATCATAATTCTGGAAATAAAGATAACCCTTGTCATCCAGTTTACACCACTTGGTATTCTGTACAATTACATTAGCAAAGCTAAGCTGCTGTCCGGTCAACGCATCTACCTGTGGTACCCCGTGAAGTGTCTTATAGTATAAACCATCTTCCGGATTATAAGTAAATGCACTCTTGGTATAAGTAAAAATCTGAGAAAGGTCAATCACATTTGCAGTCTGTGCTGCTGCACCATACTGCTCTAATGTATTTACACCCTCAGCAAAGGTAAAATGCTTTGCATTATAAAAACCTTCTCTTATATTCAAAGAATATCCAAGTTGATTACATGCATTGATAATTCCCTGTGCGCATGTATACGCATTGTGTGGTGCTTTCTTATCTGTGGTTCTAAAAAACGCGCTGGAACCTGGTGCGCCTCCACCAACACCATACTGGGATGTTCCTGACAAGTTATTAATATCCGGTGAAGTGATTCTATCCTTCATATAACATACACCACCAAAATGAATCAGAATCGGATCCCATTCTGTTGCTTCCGGAATATAATAAGCTCTACAGCTTCTGATATTTCCAATCTGTGATAATCCCTGCCAGTTATCAATAATCGCAAGCTGTCTGGAGATTTCACCCTCTTCCATGATTTCATATAAAATCTTAGCATTTCCAATTCCATAAGAAGGCTGTGCCTTTTTATCGGTTGGCATCATAACTGCAATTGGACGAAGTGTTGCCTGCTCTGCAGGTATCCATTCGTTTGTATAGACACTTCTTACATATCCTGGTAATTCCTCTGCCTGAACCTCCATAGAAGAAACCAGACTTCCTCCTATCATCGCCATTGTCATGGCAAGTGTCATTCCTACCGCTGCCAGTCTCTTACCAATTCCTCTTACTTCTCTCTTCTTCATTTTCTGCCTCCAATTCACACAATATACAATTTTATCCAATTATGTAGACAATTTCATTTTACCTGTCATACTATCTTAGGTCAATCATAAAAGAATCCCATTTCTTAACATATTTTGCCAAAAGTATATATTATCATGAAAATCTGATTTTTGCCCTCGCTTTTGGCGCCTGTACTTCCTCACCATGCTCTTGTCTATAAGCTCGAATCACTGCCATAAACTGCTCTCCATACTTTTCGTACTTTGCCTGGGCAACTCCCGTAATGGCAAGCATTTCCTCTCTTGTAACCGGAAGATAACCACTCATCTCCAACAAGGTTCTGTCTGTAAACACAACATATGCCGGAACATGCATTGCCCTTGCCGTTTCATTTCGAAGTTCACGGAGTTTTTCATACAATTCCGGATTATCTGCCATAATTCGTCTTGTATTGCTCGTCTGTGCTTTCTCAAGCTTACGTCTGGTTCCATCCTGAACAACTGCCATTTTCTCCTTCGGCAGTTTCATAAACAGCTGTTCACCCTTAACCGTAAGATGATATGAGCTTTCTGTCAGCTTCAAAACCGCATAACCATCGTCCGTCTGCATCAGATATCCTTTGGTCAGCATGAATCTGACAATCTGACGAAGTCGCTCCAGACTGACATCACGTACCGTTCCATAATAGCTGTTCTCGTTCATACGATAACGCTCCATCTTCTCATTTCTGCTGCCACGCAGCGTATCAAGAATCACGGTCATACCATAGCGCTCTCTACTTTCCTCGATACATCCTAAGATAATTCTTGCATACTTCGATACATCGACCTCCTCATAATTCTTCAAACAGTTACTACAATTGCCGCAATAATCTGCGGCCTGCTCTCCGAAATAGCGAAGCATGTATGCTCTCAGGCAATCACTGGTATAGCAATAATAGGTCATTTTCTTAAGACGTTCCCTATCCTTTGCAATTACTTCTTCCAGCTCTACCTCACTTAATTCTTCATTCTCACGGTTGTTATCAATAAAGAACTGATTCGTATGTACATCCTGAGCACTATACAACAGAATGCAATCCGAATTCTCACCATCTCTTCCTGCTCTTCCTGCCTCCTGATAATAGCTCTCCATGTTCTTTGGCATATTATAATGGATTACGAATCTGACATCCGGCTTGTCAATTCCCATGCCAAAGGCATTGGTCGCTACCATAACCTGCGTTCTGTCATAGATAAAGTCATCCTGATTATCCATTCGCTCCTGATCAGACATTCCCGCATGGTACTTAGATACTGCCAATCCACGCTCATGAAGCATTTCATAGACCTCTTCCACAAGCTTTCTGGTAATACAGTAAATGATTCCACTTTCTCCCTGATATTCCTGCAAAAGAGAAAGTACCTCCCGCTTTTTATCCTTTGCCGTCTTTACCGTAAATGACAGATTCTTTCTGTCAAAGCCTGTCGTAACCACCTTCGGATGATGCAACTGTAAAATACGCATAACATCCTCACGCACCGCCTGTGTTGCGGTTGCCGTAAAAGCCCCAACAACCGGGCGTTTGGGTAATCTCTGAATAAACTCTACAATCTTTAAATAGCTTGGTCTGAAATCCTGTCCCCACTGGGAAACACAATGTACCTCATCCACACTGATAAACGAAATGTCCGCATGTAGGGCAAAGCGCAAAAAGGAATCCGTCAACAAACGTTCCGGGGCTACATAGATAATCTTGTATTTCCCGGTCTTGGCAAATTCTAACGCCTTAAAATACTGTCCCTGTGTCAGAGAACTATTCAGATATGCGGCATAAACTCCCGCCTGATTCAATGCTGCAACCTGATCCTTCATCAGACTGATTAATGGGGAAATGACTAGCGTAATCCCGGAAAACATCAATGCCGGCACCTGATAACACAAGGATTTTCCTGCACCAGTAGGCATAATACCAAACACATCCTGTTTCTCCAACAGTGCATCAATCAGCTCCTCCTGTCCCTCACGAAACGAGTCATATCCAAAGTATCTCTTTAAAACCTTATATTTCTCTTCTTTATACATTTATCCTTACATAATAAGAAGCAGCCCGTTGGGACTGCTTACTTTCCTTTCTCACATCTTTTCATATATGAAAATTCCCTATCCATAGTGTACCCTAAGCCTTGTTTCTTTACAAGACTTGTTTTTCATCTCCCCTCCCCATCTCAACTATCATGGCAAATACATCATGCGGATAAGGTTCTGATTGGCACTTCTGTTATAGGAAGCTCCAAAAGTTTTGCCTCTAATAACATATTTTTATCATACTCGTAGTGTTCTCCTTTTAGCTCCATTATCTTTGGAAGCAATGACATGCTGATTGCACGCAATCCAGCCTGTGTATCCGACACCTTAATACCACAGAACACACGAAATACACCTTTTATGATGCCATTTCCAAACTTCGTCTTAAATGATATCTTGCCATCATGAAAATTCCTACATCCAAGAATTAAATGTCCATGGTTCTCAAGAAGAGCCTTTCCACAGGCATATACATCATCTGGATGATGTTGATTAGTCGAATCGATAATAATGACTCCCTGTGATTTCTTGCGGTTCTCTTTGCAAAAAGCAAAAGCAATCTTCATCGCTCTTCCTTTTTCCCGGTTCTTCCTACAGTGTATTACCGTAGAATCTCCTTCAATCTGCGTAAATAACTTCATGTATTCTTCATCACTGCCGTCATTTACTACAATAATATCATGAAAACCACGTTCTCTAAAACCTTTTACCATCTTCTGTAATTTCTCATCCGGGTTATATACCGGAACTACAATCGTTAAATCAAGCACCTCATCTTTCATTCTCTCTCCCCCTTGGATTCATTATCTCAAACTTTTCTGGTTTTGTCACGCAATTGTTAATATTTTCTGTTAATTTATGGTAAAGTACAAAAAAAGAAGCCACTATGATAGCTTCTTTTCTTCTGTCCCTTTCCTATACAGATATATGACAAATACAAGGGCAACCAAAATAAATACTACTACTGCTGTCATTTTATACAGCATGCCCGCTATATTTTCATAATACTGTCCGTCCTCTGCAAGTAATTTCGGATTCTGATATAAAGTATTCTTTAATAAATTTTCAAAATCTCCCTCATGTAGATTTCCATTTTCATAATAACCGTATTCAAATGCATATAAAATGCCATTTTGTACGGTTACTGCACTCTTTTGCAGATATACATCTTCTATCTGATCACTCTTAACCTGTATTGGTATATCACTAATCAGATACCAGATATTCCCAATCTTCTTAAAATAGGTTGTCTTATAATCACCGAAAAAGCCTGACACATACGACTTATATTTCTTTTTGTCTGCATTTGTCATTCCTTCTTTCATCGTCAGCTCTTCTCTGGTATTGGTAAGCTGATGCAATGAGTCCATATTTCCCCACAAATCCATACAGAAAAACTGAATACTCTCACCTAATTCATCAGAATGTGTATACTGTGCCTGCACATACTCATCGTCCTGCTTTTGACCTACCTTGGTCCAACCATATGCAAGTCCAAAGCTTACTCCATCTTCTTCATTTACATAGGTAATCCCTTTTGTCAAATCAGAAAAGGAAACACTATTCACAACCTGCTCAATCATGTTTTCCATTTCCGTTGTAATCTCACCGGTATAGCTTCTTAACGTAATATTATAGATTCGGCTGTCTCGTATTGTATAATATTGACTACACTGTACCTTTTGTTCTTCATACACCTGACCAAAACGGAACAATACGAATGTTGCATACTCCGTTTCATAAAGTTCATATCCTTCTACGGAATACCCATAAGAAGCATATGTTTGCTGAATGGTATCTGCAAACTCATGAATCTGTTCTTCGGTAAGTGACTGCATACTATACACATAACTCATATTGTTGTTTTCATTCATCGTTACAACAATTTCAAAGCTGTCATCCTGTGCAATCGCATTCAGAATAATTCCTGCTTCTTTGTAGTAATTCTGAATTTTTTCTCTGTCTCCGCCAACCTTTTGCAGGTATGGATCATCCTCCGCGATAGTCTGGTCCAGTAAATAACAATTCGTTGGAAGCTGTATCGTAATCTCCGCTTCCTCAATGGTTACCTCCGTCATATCCGACGCAGCAACACTATTGCTTTCCTCTGCTGCTTTTGTATTTAAATCAGGCACATTCAAAAGTAATAGAGCTGCAAGTAAAACCATTCCTTTCAAGGTATGTTTTTTCTTCCGCTTCATACTTGTCCTCTACTCTCTGTGTCACAATATCCTAACTCTTTTTGTGTACTGCACGCTTTAGTTTTGTCTTCATTCTTTGCAAAGCATTATCCGTAGATTTTTCGTCTCTGCCAAGTACTCTGGCAATCTGCGAATAGGGCATACCAGTAAGATACAAATCTAAAACCTGCTTTTCAAAATTGCTTAATTCCTTGTCAATCATGGCTTCCATATCAGCCACGTTTTCCTTATCAATAAAAAGTTCTTCCGGATTGGTTTCTGTTTGAGAAGCCAATATCTGTATCAGCTCCGCTTCTCCACTCTCATGCTCTCCCTCTGTCATATCTGCATAGAGGGAAATATAGGAGTTCAGTGGTGCGTGCTTTTCTCTTCTGGATGCCTGAACTGCCGTATACATCTGTCTGGAAACACATAAATCCGCGAATGTATAAAAACTTGCATCTCTTCCTGCATCATAGTCGCGTATTGCCTTAAACAGTCCAATCATTCCCTCTTGAATCAAATCATCATTATCCGCACCAAGAATATACATGGACTTTGCTTTTTTTCTGACCAGATTCTTATATTTATCCATAATATAATCCGTAATCTGGCTCTCACCTTCCCGCAATCTGTCAATCAGTTCTTCGTCTGTGTATGCTTCGTACAACTTCACTCACCCCCACATATCGTGAATTTGCGTTTTCACACTATCCTCTCTGACGCACAATTTCGTATGCCAGTACGCCTGCCGCTACGGATGCATTCAAGGAATCAATGTCGCCTTTCATTGGTATGGAAGCGATAAAATCACATTTTTCCTTAACCAGTCTGCCAACACCTTCCCCCTCATTTCCAATTACAAGACCGATAGGTCCTGTCAGGTTAAGGTCATACATAACTGTTCCACCCATATCTGCACAAACAAACCACATGCCTTCCTTTTTCAGGTCCTCAATCGTCTTTGCCATATTGGTCACCCTCGCAACCGGTGTATAATTCAATGCTCCGGCTGAAGTTCTTGCAACGGTTGCTGTTAATCCAGCTGCACGATTCTTCGGAATAATAACTCCATGTGCACCTGCAAGATTGGCTGTTCGAATAATAGCACCAAGATTATGCGGGTCTTCAATATTATCAAGCAGGAAGATAAACGGAGCTTCTCCCTTTTGTCTTGCTGCTTCTAAGATATCCTCTACTTCTGCATATTCATATGCTGCCGTGTACGCAATAACACCCTGATGCTTTCCTGTCTCACTTAACTGGTCAAGACGCTCTTTTGTAACAAACTTCACCATCGTATTATGCTTCTTTGCTTCACGCTTTATGGTCTGCACGGGACCATCCTGCACGCCATCCTGAATAAAAATCTTATCAATTGGCTTTCCTGAACGAAATGCTTCTATTACTGCATTTCTTCCTTCTATTGTAAATTCTTCGTATCTCATTCTAACATTTTACCCTTCTTATAATTCTATATTAAGCTTCTCTATTCCAAGCTTAACAAGCTCAACGACGCGCTTTGTATTCCCTGACAGGTACAGATAACCACACACTGCCTCAAATCCTGTCGCCTTACGGTAATCTGACAAGGATGCATTCTTTGCAGAGGAATGAAGCTTGGTATTCTTACCTCTTCGGTAAATATCCTGTTCCTCCTCGGTCATATCATCCATGATTGCTTCCACTATAGACGCCTGTGTTCCGGCACATACAATCTTCGTTGTATGCTTATGAAGTGTATTTGCCGCTCTCTGGCCACGCTCTACAATCAAAGTTCGGATCACCATTTCAAAAATGGCATCCCCTATATAAGCAAAGGTCAATGGAGAATATGTCCTGATATCGATATCACATTCTCCAAATGCCTGATGAATTTGCTCTAATAAACTTACATTTTCTTCCATTTTACACCCTCACGTGTATCCTCTAATACAATGCCTTCTTCTAAAAGTTCATTTCTGATTGCGTCAGCTTTTGCAAAATCCTTTTCCTTCTTAGCTGCCTTTCTCTCTTCGATTTTAGCAAGGACATAGCTTTCTAACTCTGCATCTACACCATTATTCTGCTCTTTTTCGGCGTGTGCTGTAGTCAGATTTAAGGACAGAACTTCATCATAGCTCTTTGCAAGCGCATACTTTGTTGCATCTGTCATATCTGCCTTTAACATATCATACAAAACGGTAATAGCCATAGAAGTATTCAAGTCATCACATAAAGCTGCTTCAAACTTATCTCTGTATTCCTTAAACTTATCTTCTTCTACATTGCCTTCCTGCTGTAAAGAACCGATTCTCTTAACGAGCTTATCATAAGCTGCTACCATATTATCTAATACTTCATAAGAGAATTCGAGTGGCTTACGGTAATGTGACTGCAAGCAGAATAATCTGTATACCAATGGATTATAGCCCTTTTGCTCAAGAAGTGAAACCGTAAGGAAATCACCCTTAGACTTACTCATCTTGCCTGATTTATCATTCAGGTGATGTACATGAAACCAGTAATTACACCACTTATGTCCGATATAAGACTCGCTCTGTGCAATCTCATTGGTATGATGTGGGAAGATATTATCAACACCACCACAATGAATATCCATATATTCGCCAAGATGCTTCATACTGATGCAGGAACACTCAATATGCC
>CAYUKO010000093.1:0-15580 GCA_964445375.1 uncultured Roseburia sp. | reverse complement strand
AAATAAATCAAATACACAATCCTGCTTTGATGCTACGCCAAAAAATCCACCCATTATTCTTCCTCGTTTCTTTTCATTTTTATAAATTCAAGGAACTCATCTGTCGGTAACGGTCTTGAGAAATAATATCCCTGAATATAATCAACTCCGATTTTATTCATTGCCATCAGCTGTTCCTTTGTTTCAATTCCTTCTGCAACTACCTTTAGCTGCATGTCGTGTACCATATTTACAGTTGCTTTTACAGCATATTTTGCCTTTTTCTTATCAAAATAATCCCTTGTCATATTCATATCGAGCTTTAAGATGGAAACAGGCATATCAATCAGATAATTCAGATTCGACTGACCATTTCCAAAATCATCCAATGAAAATGTTATGCCATAATCAATTAAGGTCATCATATTTTCTAAGAGAACCTTTTTAGCCTGAATCGATGCAGTTTCTGTAATTTCCAAATTAATCATAGCCGGATCAATATGATACTTATCTAATATATTAATATAAGTACTTGCCAGATTCTTCTGATGGCATTGTATAACTGATAAATTCACTTCAATATATTCAATACCATATTTCTGTATTCCATGTTTTTGAATCAACTGACAGGTTTTCTCAAAAACACGTTCACCAAGCTTGGCTATCAGGCCTGTCTCTTCTGCAATGGAAATAAATTTTCCAGGTGGCACAATACTTCCATCATGATTTCGAATTCGCACTAATGCTTCTGCGGAAACAAAACGATTCAACTTCGTGCTATAAATTGGTTGATAAAATACTTCAACCCTGTCTTCTTCTATCGCACTGATAATTGCAAGCTCCATTTCCTCTTTTTCATGATTTTCCCTAATAGCAGCTTCATCCACGGTAATAACCATATCTTCTGTAGAACTTGCCTGCTGTTTATAATAATAAAATATTCGCAGTATTTCTTCTACACTTTGAGCACTCCTGCCATTTGGTAAAATTGCAAATAACGGATAATATACGGGTTCTTGATTTCTTCTTGCCTCTTCATTTCTCTTAGTAAAAAACTGTTCCTGAATGTCTGTTAGCGTCTTCTGCAAAATATCCTCATTACGAAATACCAGAACTAACTCGGTTTCCACATTCTTAAACACTTTAATTTCTTTCTTATTATCAAGATAATGAGCCAATTCCTTTATAATGGCATCAATTCTGGATGATTCCTTCAACTTCTGATAATGCGTCAGAGAAATAAACATGACACTAAAATCGTCTTCCCTATCATAGCACTGTCTTAAATATTCCAACAAAGCATGTGCATTGAAACATCCTATCTGCCTGTCCATATTGGATTCTGGATTCTCCAATACCGAAAAAAGAATCAGCATACCAAGAGCACCTGCAAATCCTACCAGCAAATACTGATTATTGAAAAACTGTATAAACGCTGTGATAAGCCATGCTATCATCCACATCCAGACCGCATTTGTCCGTTTTGGATTCAATCGCTTCCTATAATGGATGATATGATACAAAATACATATAATAAAAAGGAATGTACATGTATATGCCATTTTTGTACTTGCTCCGTACGTATAAACGACATCCTTTTCATGATAATAGTAAATTGGCAAAATGTAAACCATTATTGATGCAAAACTTGCTAATATTATATATTTTCTTACTGCTCTCCAATATTCTTTTTCGCTATACAAATCTGCCAAAACGTACGTTAATGCAAAATATTCAACCCATATAACAAAAACAACATAAGTTTTACAAACTGCTTCCAATAGCCATTCTGGAATAAGATGCTGATATGTAATTGCAACAACTGATAGAACATCAATCACTACACATATAATAGAAACAATTAATGTTCTTAAGAAAAATTTCTCTGTATAAAGACCGACCGTTTTCTGCCGAAGATAAAAGTATAATAATAGGCCCATCATTACCAGTCCACAACACTGTACTTGTATATTCATAATGATGTCTTCCCTCATTTTCGATAGTATTACCTATTCTAACACAAAAATTTCTACCATTCAATCACTCTGTTATATTTTTGACATATAATCTTTTAGCTATTATAATAGCGCTTAGTATCTCGTACATATATATAGAAAGGCAGGTTACAGAATGAATCGCAAAGTAGCTTTTTTTGATATTGATGGTACCCTTACCTCAGAAATAGATGGATCTGTTCCGCAAAATGCCAAAGAAGCAATCCAAAGAGCCAGAGCAAATGGTCATCTCATGTTTATTAACACCGGTCGTTGCATGCAAAACGTTGAAGAACGTTTCCGAGAAGTAGGTTTTGACGGTTATGTATGTGGCTGTGGTACCAATATATATTGCACAGAAAATGGCAAATTGACCGAAGTTCTCTATGTGGAACAACCACACAAGGTAGTTACTGAAATCCTGCATCACGCAAGAAACTTCTCTCTCGATTTACTCTTTGAGTCAAAAAAAGAGGTTCGCTTTGATACAAAACGACCTCTTATTACAGCTGGTGGTATCCGCCAATATCATTCTTTTGCTAATCGCAATTATGATATGTCACATGACCCGGAATCCGAAGATTTCACCTGTGACAAATTTGTTATCTGGTTCGACAACATTCATGATTTACCTGAATTCAGAAAAGTGAGCGATCAATATTTCAGTTGTATAGACCGTGGTGGCAACTTTAGAGAATTTGTTCCTCACGGATATTCCAAAGCAACTGGCATACAATTTATTCTTGACCGCTATGGTCTATCTCTCGATGATGCCTATGCACTAGGAGACAGTAATAATGATTTACCCATGCTTACCTACGTAAAGCATAGCATTGCTATGGGGAATTCCTATCCGGAATCGCTTTTTGATAAGGTTTCCTATATTACTGCCAAATCCAGCGAAAATGGTATCTATCAGGCATTAGAACACTTTGGATTTTACGCATAACTGTCTATCGTAATTCCAAGACTTTCTGTTTTCATTGTAATATTGAAAATATTTTTTGCGTATGTCTTTATCAAGCTTCCGTATGTAGCATTTTCTCCAAAAAGTTCTGCATAGGAAGCTTTAAATTTTTCCGCATTCACATCATCTACAGAATATGACAATTTTCCATTATCACTAAGTGTGATACCTATATTCTGCAAATCCGTTTCATAATCTTTGGTTTTTTGCTCCATATACCCCACATAATCTTTTGTAGCATCTATGGAACTATCTACCGTAATATTATAATCCGCGCAGAAAGACTGAATACCAAGAGTTACATCCTCCGGAATGTCACCACTTGATAAATCTATATTTTCTACAATACTGATATTACTCTGCAAATATTCCATTGTATTAGGCAAAGAGCATACCGCAAAAGCCTGTTCCATTTCCTCCTGACTATATTGCGTCGTATGATAGAAATTGCGTAGAACCATCTGATACTCTTCCTCATCAGCATTCTTTTCCACCTTACGCATCAGCTTATCCATCTGTTTGAAAATAGAATCATTGCCTTCGAACAGTTTATTAATATCACTATCCTTTGTTTCCTCCAGCACTTCACTGTCAAAGGTCCATTTTCCATCTGATTCCTTTAAACCCAGCTTCTTTAAGCTCTTTTTATTCTCTTCCATAAAGTCTTCCAGCTTGGTCAAAGTCTTTGATAATTCCTTATCCGTAATCTTATCCGCAGATTTTTTCAATTCATTGTACGAATCTGCAAATTTATCCAAATATTTCTCAAGTTTACTCTTTGTTATGGTATCTGGATCATAATTTTTCAGATTGCGAACACACTTACGGAAACTTCCAATATCCTCCTGTAAATCCTGTACATTCGTATCTGCTTCTCTAACCCTCTTTCGATAAGAGGAAACATAGCTGTTTCCATTTGATGATATTTTATTATATAGCTCTGATGCTGAATATGAAACGTTCATTTTCCTTCCTCCCAACAAAAAAAGTTCGGTATATAATTATATATCGAACTTTTCCTGATAAAAATTTAGTATTTACTATGCTTTATTTCGTTAAAGCACCTTTTCCTACTTTTACAATCTGTATGATAACTGTAGGAAGGAATGCAAGTATTACAATCTGTAATACATTTGTTCCAGACAAAGCAACAACACTAAACACGCCACTTAAAAATGGTACAAACAATACCACTGCAAGCAAGCATACACCTGCTAAAAATGCCAACAAGCTATACTTATTTGAGCCTAATCCCAATTTAAAGATTGACTGTTTACCTCTACAGTTAAAACCATGGAATAATCTTGCCAGTGTTAAAGTCGCAAATGCCATAGTAGATGCCATTTCTGCACTGGTTCCAAGTCCCAGATGGAATGCTGTCAAAGCTGCAATTGCTATCAATGCACCCTCACACAGCATCGCTATCATAAAGTCCTTTGTCAAGATGCCAACGGAAGGATCTCTTGGCTTTTCCTCTAACAGCTTCTCATCTGCCGGTTCCATACCAATTGCAATCGCCGGAAGTGAATCCGTCAAAAGATTGATAAACAATAAATGTACCGGTGCAAACGGAACCGGAAGTCCCATAATGGAAGTATATAAAACCGAAAATATTCCAGCTGTATTACCTGATAACAAGAATAAAATAGCATTCTTGATATTACGATATACATTTCGTCCATTTGAAACAGCTTTAATAATGGTTGCAAAATTATCATCTGACAAAATCATCGCTGCCGCATCTTTCGAAACTTCTGTTCCTGTGATACCCATAGCAACACCAATATCTGCTTTCTTAAGTGCGGGGGCATCATTTACGCCATCACCCGTCATTGCTACAATATTTCCTCTTCTCTGCCATGCTTCTACGATTCTGATTTTATTCTCTGGTGATACCCTTGCATAAACAGATATCTGTGCTATCTTTTCATCTAACTCTTCCTGTGTCATAGCATCCAGTTCAGAACCTGTTACTGCCATATCACCCTCTTCAAAGATACCAATCTGCTTTGCAATTGCAACCGCTGTAATCTTATGATCTCCTGTAATCATAACCGGACGGATTCCTGCACGTTTCGCATTCGCAACCGCTTCTACAGATTCCGGTCTTGGTGGGTCTACCATAGAGATCAGTCCAAGGAAGGTAAAATCTTTCTCTGTCTCAACACTTAATACTTCATCGGATTCTTTATAAGCAAATGCAAGTACTCGCAGTCCATTCTCAGAAAAGCTTTGATTCTGCTTTCGAATCTTTTCTTTTTCTTCTTCTGTCATCGGTTTGATACCGTCTGAATAATGCACACTCGTACAACGATCCAGCAATACATCAACTGCACCCTTTGTCAGTATTGTGGGTTCACCATGAAGATTATATTTTGTACTCATAAGCTTTCTGTCTGAATCAAACGGCACTTCTTCCAGTCTATTCATTGCCTGTCTAATGATGTCTTCATGAACACCAGCCGCACTCAACACACTATTTTCATTGACCGGAATCGTTCTAAACATTTCAAGCAATGCATATTCTGTCGGATCTCCAATCCCCTTTCCATCCACAATACTGGAATCATTTGTCAGAATTGCATCATATAATAAGTATCTATGTGTTTGACTTGTCAAGTCAACTTCTTTTGGTTCTAATACTTTTCCATCCACATAAACCTGCTGAACAGTCATTTTGTTCTGTGTAAGTGTTCCTGTCTTGTCAGAACAGATTACAGATACACATCCTAAACTTTCTACTGCCTTGAGCTGCTTAATAATCGCATTCTCTTTTGCCATTTTCTGTGTTCCCATCGCCTGCACAATGGTTACAATAGAGCTTAATGCCTCCGGAATTGCTGCAACCGCAAGTGCAACCGCAAACATCATGGAATCCAGCAGATTCATGTCTCGATACAGACAAAGTCCAAACACAACCGCACAAATTACCATAATCAATACCGCAAGTCTTCCGCTAAACTGATCCAGGCTTTCCTGTAATGGAGTCTTTCTCTCTTTTGCAGCATTCATAAGACCTGCTATTTTACCAAGTTCCGTTTCCATACCGGTTCCCGTAATAAGTACTTCCGCACGTCCATATGTGACAAGACTTCCTGAGTACACCATATTTACTCTGTCTGCCAGTGCTGCATCACCCTCCAGCACAACATCTGATTTATCCACATTGGTAGACTCACCCGTCAAAGAGCTTTCATTTACCTGTAAAGAATAATTATGAAGAATACGTCCATCTGCCACAATCATATCTCCGGCTTCCAGTACAACAATATCACCAGGTACTACCTCTCTGGATGGTATTTCCTGTTTTCTTCCATCTCGGATAACCTTGGCATTTGGAGAAGATAACTGCTTTAAACTGTCAAGTGACTTCTGTGCCTTTACATGCTGAACAGTTCCAAGTACCGCATTCATAATCAGCACTAGCAAAATAACAATCGTACTTTCTACATTCCCTGAAAACATAGAAACAACAGCTGCTATAATCAGGATTACAACCAACAAATCGCAAAACTGACTCAAAAAGACTTCTAATACGCTCTTTTTCTTGCCTTCCTGCAGTACATTCTCACCTTTTTGGGCACGAATCTCCTCTATCTGCTTTGCAGAAAGCCCATCTTTTGATACACCAAATTCGTTTCTTAGCTCTTCTTCGGAATAATTCCAATACTCTTTTCTACTCATACACAGCTCTCCTTTTCTTGTTTGTTCTCCGAACAATAAAGGTTTTAAGAAACAAAAAAGAGACCTCTATTGCACGGTATATGTACAATAAAAGTCTCGTTCCTATCTCAGTGTACTATCCGGTTATCAGCCAAATACAAGCATTATAGAAACTCGCCTTCTTTGCTGACAACGTGATGACGAAAAGCACAACATCTGATTACCAGATGCGAACTACTCCCTAATATTAGATGTAAGAATATCATATAGGAACTTACTCTGTCAATTCCTATTTTTCGATTTTTCAAAAATCTATATGTACTTGCCTAATACATATTCCACCTGCTCCATATCAATGGGCTTTGAAAGGTAATCATCAAATCCCTTGCTAAGATAATCTTCCTTAGCTCCCTGAATGGCATTTGCAGTCAGTACAATAATCTTTGCATTTTTACTGTTGTTATTTGGAAGTCTTCTTAATTCCTGCAGTACCTGAATACCATCCATTTCCGGCATAATATGGTCTAACAGAATAAAATCATAGCAATTCGTCTTAACGAGCTTTAAGCATTCCTTACCACTATCTGCCGCATCCACTTCTGCTTCTGTATATGCCAACAATTCACTTGCTACAATACGGTTAATCTCATTATCGTCCACAACAAGGATTCGTTTTCCCGGAATTTTAAGAGTGATCTGTTGTGCTCCATCCTCTGTATTGTCTGATTTTTCTTCCTCAATCTGATGAAAGGTTTTCTCACTAACCGGCTTTTGAGGTATCATAACCTCAAATTCTGATCCTGCTCCATATTCACTTCGAACAAAAATTTCACCTTCCAAAATCTCTACAAGACTCTTAACAATAGAAAGCCCAAGCCCTGTTCCTTCGATATTTTGATTTTTCTGTGAATCTACTCGTTCAAAAGCCTCAAATATTTTATCGATATTTTCGTCCTTAATACCAATTCCCGTATCTTTTACAACAAATCTGATATAATATTTTTCCTCTATCCAAAGCCCTTCTACCACGGCATGAACAGAACCTTCTTTGGTATACTTGGCTGCATTACTAATCAGGTTCATCATAATCTGTCTGAGTTTCTTCTCATCACCATTTAATGTTTCAGGAATATTTCCCATAATTTCCATATGGAAATCAACTCCCTTTTCACGACATCTGATATCCCCAAGAACCGCAAGTTCTTTTAGAAGTCTTCTAAATTGATAAACAGCATTCTCCACTATCATTCTGTTTGCCTCAATTTTAGAAATATCCAAAATATCATTCACAAGCTCCATCAGATTATTTGCTGATATTTTAACCATTTTGGCATAATTCGTAATCTGTTCGTCCTTGCTTTTCTGCAAAATCATTTCATTCATACCAATCACACCATTGATTGGCGTTCTGATTTCATGACTCATTCTTGCAAGGAAATTTGATTTCGCATGATTTGCCATCTCCGCTTCATGCTCTGAAATCTGAAGCTTTTGTATGAAATCTCTTTTCTCTGTAAGATCATTTAACACTACAATGTATCCAATAATATCCCGATATTCATCAAAAATTTTGCTAATCGCTATATGACAATACCTTTTATTAAGCAAACACTCTGCTTCTTCCGATTTCTTACTATCCTGAAAGGCAAAACAATCTTTTTCTACCGCAAAAAGCTCGTATATTTTCTTGTTTCGAATTTCTTTACTGAAACCTGCAAAGAAATCCATTGCTCCACTATTTCCGATTAAAATATGACCTTTTTCATCAAAAATCAATACTGGAGTATCTACAGAAAAATAAACAAACTTTGACATATTTTCAACCGTAATCTCGGATTTTCCCTGAAATTCAAGAACACTTGAAACCATGAATACACCAATTCCCTGTGTCAATGTACTTCCCGGAAAAGCATCATAGCCAAAAACTGGAAGCAGTGTATCAAACACCATTCCTAACATAACAACAATAATACACGCAATCAATCTCTTAATGATTGCTCGTAATTTCCTTCTTTCTGTACACCGCAAAATATAAAACATGATAAGAAACATATTAATTCCTACAACAACGCAATACACATTATATAGTGTATTCCATATATTTTGTGAGAATTGATATGTCATTCCAATCTGTTCATGTTGATAAAAAGACACACTTTCTTTCCCAATCACAAAAGGCCATAGAAAGATACCCAAAAAAGCAAATACGATAACAACTGTTTTAAATATTTTAGCCCCTTCCAGCCACTGAACCATAAAATCTGTTATGAAAGCAAACATCAGAAAAACGCCTAACATACCAAACGCACGCCAATATCTTGCCATATCCGGGTTTGACTGCACATAGAGCATGGCATATCCAAAACTCCACACAGAACTGAAAAAGGCTGCAATACTATATAATATATACTGCTTTTTATGAACATTATCATGATTATGTTTATAAATTGCAAAGCCTTTTACAAGTGTTAAGATTGCAATTGTATATAAAGTAAAACTTATTACTATATTCATAACAACAACTCCTAATATCAATTTCCATTTTTCTTTAATTAATTGTTATTGTATCACACTTTCTTACTACTTCAAAGTTGAAAACTCTGTAAAATCATGCTATACTTAGAAAAATTTATTAGGGGCTTTTTAAGGAGAGGTTATACATGCATATAAATGAATCAGCTGAAAATTATTTAGAAACCATACTAAGGCTAAGCAAAAAGCTTCCTGTTGTCCGTTCTGTTGACATTGCAAATGAGCTTGGCTTTAAAAAATCCAGTGTCAGTATTGCCATGAAAAACCTTCGTGAGAAGGAACATATCACGGTAACAGATGCCGGCTTTATCTATTTAACAGATTCCGGCAAAGAGATTGCTGACATGATTTATGAAAGACATGAGTTTTTGTCTTCATGGCTCACAAAGCTTGGTGTTCCTGCTGAAATTGCTTCTGAGGATGCCTGCAAACTGGAACATGTTCTTAGTAAGGAAAGTTTTGAAGCAATCAAGAAATTCGTTAATTCATAGTATATCCATACAATGAAAAAGAAAGAAGCATGAAATATTTCATGCTTCTTTCTTTTTGTTCTTTTATTTCTCTTTCTGCAACTCTTCCAGAATTTCATTCTTTTTATCCTTTAATTGATCAAAAAGATAATTTCTCTCTGATTTCACTTTTTGTTCCAGATGACTATTAATTTCCTGATTAATTGCCTCAACCTCTTCCTTTAATCCTGCCGCTGAAAGCCTTTTTGCTCCGGCCCCCCAGATAATCATCTGCTCCAACCGGTCTGACGTTGCAACAGTAATATCATATTTCTTTCCGTTTTCATGTGTGAATTTCTCAATATATTGATCTGCAGTTTCCGCCTCCTTCGTATACACTACATGAATATTATGATAATCAAAGATTTCTCCCTTACCTCCTGCAACCTTATAGGCATCAAATACCAGTATCAGTTCACATTTCTTATAACCTTGATAATTACACATAATATCCATCAGCTTATCTCTGGCACTGTCTATATTAACCTTGGAAAGCTCATTCAAATCCTCCCATGCAAAGATGATATTATAGCCATCCACCAGCAGATATTCCTGCAAATTTCGATTCGAAATATGTTGATTGCTTCCCCTATATACATCCTCAGAAGATGCCTTAATGGTTCTGCTCCAGCCAGCCCTCTTCTGCTTTATATTTCCAAACGTCCTGGCAAAGATTTCCTCTATCTCTTCCTGATCAATAACGCCTTCCAGAGCTGCTCTTCTTGCCTTGATTGTATTTTCCTGTGGTTCATCCTCTTGCGTCCTCTTATTTCTCCCATGATCAACATGTGCATGCAAAGGTACTTCATTCCAGCTAACTACAAATCCAGCACCATGTGAACAAAATACAGACCCTGTTGGATTCTCCAGATCATTTTCTGAATCATACTGTTTCTCCAGAACCACTTCTTCTGCATTATGGCACACTTCATATCCTTTCAATGTGCAAAAGATTCTTCCATGACCTCGTGTATAAGAAATAACCTCTCTTTGATAATTTCTCATCGTGACAACCGGTGCAGTTCCCGTAAGCACCGCCATATCATCTTCGATGACTGGTGTATCAAAGTTTCCACACATCCTTTGAATATCCGTCATAGCTCTTCCCACCATTTCCTGTGGTACCTCAAGGCGATATTCATACACTGGTTCCAGCAACAGGCTCTTTGCCGATTTCAATCCTTGACGTACAGCACGATAGGTCGCCTGTCTGAAATCACCTCCTTCTGTATGCTTCAAATGTGCTCTTCCAGCAATCAGAGTAATCCTCATATCTGTAATCTCAGACCCCGTCAGAACTCCCTTATGCTTCTTCTCTTCTAAATGCGTTAAAACCAATCTTTGCCAATTTCTGTCTAACAAATCTTCACTACAGTCTGTTACAAACTCAAGTCCTGAACCTCTTTCCAATGGTTCCAGCATAAGATGTACTTCCGCATAATGTCGTAAAGGCTCAAAGTGTCCAATACCGACTACCTGTTCTTCTATCGTTTCTTTATACACGATACTTCCGGAATCGAATTCCACATCTACATGAAATCGTTCCTGAATCATACTCTTTAGAATCTCTATCTGTACTTCACCCATAACCTGTGCATGAATTTCATTCAGATTTTCATCCCAAACAATATGAAGCTCTGGTTCTTCCTCTTCTAACTGACATAATTGCAGAAACATGGTGTGCACATTACACTTCGGCGGTAATTTGACTCGATAAGTCAGAACTGGTTCGAGTACTGGAACTTCTGGTTCTTTTTCATTCCCAAGTCCTTCTCCGCAAAATGTCTTTGTTAACCCAGTTACCGCACATACCATTCCAGCCGCAACTTCACTTGCCAGGCTATATTGACTACCAGAGTAAATTCTAATTTGATCCACTTTTTCATTCCAGACAGATGCATTTGATTCTTGTCCTGCCTTTCCATTACTCAAAGCGGACTTTACTTTCAGATTTCCTCCTGTAATTTTCATATAGGTAAGTCTGTTATCCTGTTCATCTCTTGCAATCTTGAATACTCTTGCGCCAAACTCATCCGGATACTCAGGACAAAGCATTTCCACATTCATGGCATCAAGTAATTCTGTCACACCTTCCTGCTTTAATGCCGAGCCAAAATAACAAGGATATACCAATCTTTTCTGAATCGCCTTTTGAATCAAAGAACATTCTATAGAACCTGTTTCCAGATACTGTTCCATCAACTCTTCATCACACATGGCAATCTGTTCCAGAAAGCAATCCGTCTCTTTCCCTTGTCCAAAATCAATACAATTTTCAGAGAGCTTATGTTGTACCTCTTTCAAGATAACATCCTTGTCCGTTCCATTTTGATCCATCTTATTAATAAACAAAAATGTTGGAATCTGATATCGTTTTAACAACTTCCATAAAGTCTGTGTATGTCCTTGTATTCCATCTGCTCCACTAATAACCAGAATAGCATAATCAAGCACCTGCAACGTTCTTTCCATTTCGGCAGAAAAGTCTACATGACCTGGCGTATCCAATAAAGTCACCTCTTTATGTGCCAACTTTATCTTTGCCTGTTTTGAAAATATTGTAATTCCTCTTGACTTTTCCAGTCGATATGTGTCTAAAAACGTATCTCCATGGTCTACCCTTCCAAGCTTTCGTATACTACCGCTCAAATACAGAATACTCTCTGCAAGTGTTGTCTTTCCAGAGTCTGTATGTGCTAAAATTCCGACCACTAAATTATTCGTTTTCATTCTGGCTATTTCCTTTAGAATCCAAGATTTTCATTGACCAGAATGATTTTTATACGTCCTGTATGCTTTGAGAATCTTGTTGTTAAGAATTGACAGCACACAGTATCTGGAGACTTACAATTCGCACAGGAGCCTGTTACCTTGCAAGGTGTATTAACCGGGAATCTCTGCGCATTAATCGTTGCAGCTTCATTTCTCGCTCTATAAATTGCTGCATCCACATCCTTTGTAATCTTATTCATGCCAACAATCATAAGAACGTGCTTTGGTCCATATGCAATCGCTGCAACACGATTGGAATTTCCATCAATATTCACAAGAATTCCATCTTCTGTTACCGCATTGCTGCTTGCAAGAAAATAGTCACAACCAAAAGTCTTTATTTCTACTTCTCTTCTTTCTTCAGGGCTCTTAGCAGCATCTCTGTCATATACTATGTAATCGCCTTCTCTCATTGCTTTCTTAAGTCCAATCTCTTCTATGGACATAGAACCACCCCAACTAACAGATGATCCAGTTGGAATCAATTCCAAAGCAAGCTTCAATGCATCTTCCTTAGTTTCTGCATAAAAGCCCTCCATATTTCTTGATTGAAGTCCCTTGATTACCTTCTCTGCTAACATTCTGTTTCTTACTTCTCTGTTCTCGTTCATCTTCATATCCTGCCTTTCTTTTACTCACACAGATTTTTTATAATTCTCTTATATCACTAAAAATGCAGCCTGCGTCTAATCGCATCTCTAAGTCTTCCCATCATCAGTACCAAAATCAAAAATACAACGATTATGGCACACACGGTCAGTACGATAGCAGACCATGATAGACTAACTGCCTGTCTGAAATAATAGTCCAGAACAGCTTCTATCGTAACACAAATTCCTGCCGTCATAACAAAAAAATATAATGTCCCTGTCAATAAAGACGATGGAAATTTCTTACTAAGAAATACTGCCATTTCCAACAATCCAAAAGCAACTCCCAGAATAGGAATACCTATTGCTGTAAACCACTGATTACTACTCGTAATCAATGAAATTAGAAACATACAATTCCCTATTGCAATAGCATCCAATAACAGCATACCATATACCGTGATTTTTTCACAGAATATTGCTGCCATAAAAAATATCCATAATGTAATACATATACCACATACCGGCACTGACCACCAGTTTGTATTATACACAAGAACATTTAGTAATGCACAAGTAATTGCTATTGTCAAAAACAATACTGATACAAATATAACGCCCTCTTTTTTACTAACATTTTCTACTTCACCCTTTTTCTTAGGAAATGTTTGTTCTGTCTCCACCAGTACTTCCTTGTCAGGATGATATACCTTTGTTGCACACAAAGGACACTTTTCAAGCGTTGCATCTAATTCAACGCCACAATTTACACAATATGACATTCTTTATTCTCCCAATAAAACATAATTATTTAACGATTGCTTTCAATTTTTACATGGATTCCATCCTTTACCAATTTTCGAAAGAAAAACTGTTCTACATCTGCTTCTTTAATACTACTTGCAAAGTTAATCGTTAAAGTATCCTGAAAACTTGCTATCGCACAATTCGTTCTGGATGAGAATGGCTGCCCCATATAAATATCAAATCGTTCTACGTAAGGTTTCATATCTTCATTTACTTTTATTACTCCCATATTGGTTAATCCTGCTGAAGAATTCTTATCCTGAATCATACGATAATACTGCCTTACCACAATATCTTTCATAAATAAAGGAACGACTCTCAACGCAGGGTTCTTCCTCGTTGCATAATTTGTTGTAATATCTCCCCTCATGAACTTTTCATTAATATAATATTTCATGTAATTATGCACCTGGCTTACAATTTCCTCGAATGTATAGTCCCCAAGTCTTGGATCAATTGCCGGATACACCATTGTAATAAAATTTCTTAATGTCTTCGACGGGAAAAATTGTCTTAAGTTAACGGGCATAGCTATTTTAACTGGTCTATATCGATAAGGGTCATCCATTTCCTGCTTCTGTAACAGTGCATACAATAACACGGCATTTAAATATTCCGTAATTGTTACATGATACGAAGCCGCTACCTTTTTTACCTCCTGTACGGAAATAATACCATCGATAATATTTAATGTATAAAATGGTTCTTTCGTTCCGCATACACGATAAGCCTTCTCACCGATTCTGGGTGGACACACTTTGGCACTTGCATAACGAATATAAGCATCTTCCAATTCCTCTGAATCCGGCTTTTCATTGACATCCAGCACAAACCCTCCTGGTTTCACGGCTCTTTCTAAAAGTCTCAAATACACTGCCAGAACCGTTTGCAGGACATGCATACCACCAGTTCCATCTCCAAGTGAATGATGTGCCTCAAATGCAATTCTCTTTTCATGATAATAAAACCTCACAGGATATCTGTTATTCGATTTAAAAGGCATTGGCATACATGGATTCTTAATATCCTTCATAACAAAAGGTCCAGGTCTGTTATTTGGCTCTAAATATCTCCAGAACACCCCTCTTCTAATTGCCACTTTATATGTTGGAAATCGCTTCATGGCAATATCTACCGCCTTCTGCAGCACCTCAGGATCCACTTTTTCCTTCAATACTACCGATAATCGATATACCGAAGAAAAATCTCTTCTCTGAAGCGTAGGATAAACTACCGCCGATAAATCCATTTTATACCATTCGTTCTGATACAAGTCTTTGTCTTTCAATTCTACCAGCCTTTCCCGGCTTTGCTTTACAAGTCGATCTTTTCTTTATGTCCTACATTCGTTACAATAACTATTAGCTATTCGTAACTGTTATTATTTATTTTATACAGACTCACACATATTGATTATACTCGATTCACGCTAAAATGAATAGAGTTTCTATACAAGAAAGGATATTTATGAGTAGCAAGAAAAACGAACGTTTCATGCGCTTTGTTCACTGCGTGCATGGACTACTTGAAAATGATGACATGCAGCGGCAACGTGATTCTCAAAATCAATTAGGCAACTTAATGGAAAATGAAAAATTACACATTTCTTTCTGATGATATGAATAGTATGCATGGAGAATGAACAAAATATGTACATAGAAAACAGGACGGCACATTCATTTTCTATTTTTCACTGGAATATGACATTTTATATTATGTAACTTGCATTTCTATTTCATATTTACATAATATTTTAGTATTTTATAC
>CAYUKO010000092.1:3260-15596 GCA_964445375.1 uncultured Roseburia sp. | reverse complement strand
ATAATTGGCTGTTTGCGGCGCAGATTTCAAGGCTCGAAGCATGTTCAGATTGAAGCCTACCATATCCAGTGCATCTGCCAGAAGCATCTGATTCTTTTCATTTGCTTCCTTCAGTCTGTTTACGGTACCCTTAAGCTTTTCCTGCACCTCAACCAGCATCTGCTGTTGGTCAGGACGCTTTTCCAGCATCTGAATCAAATTAATAAGTTTCAATGTTTCAACATCCTTGTTAACTACGTTGGCAATATCAGCCAGAACTTCCTTTCTGGACTTTTCCATCTTTTGGATTCTGCCTACAATTTCCTGTTCGTCTTCCGTGATTTTCCCCAGGCTTTCAATATCTCCCTTTACAATGATGGGAGTCTTTTGGTCAGCGAGCACCACTAGAGCTTCATACTCTGTGTTCTCCCTGTCCAAAACGTCTATCAAATTTTCTAATAAACTAGCCACCCGATTACCTCACATTATGTCGATAGAATATACTCTATCCTTTAAAAAAGACCATTATACTTCTCTAATAATTTACCGGCAAGATCATCTACACTGACCTCATAAGTTCCGTTATCAATCTGCTCTTTGAGCGGCGCAATAACGTCTTCTCTAACATCAGAAGTATTTGCCACTGCCTGCTTTGCAATCTGCGCATCCTTTCCTGCTGCTGATAACAAAAGCTGATCTTTAAAGCTTGACGAAGTAACCCTCTTTTCCTCTGTCTTCTTTATACTCTTACTTCCATATATTTGTTGAATCTGATTGTATGCATCTATACGCATCTTAGACTCCTCCTTTCTAAAAATGTGCTGCCTACAATGCTTTCGTTTTTCCACTCATTATGTTTATCGGATTTTTCTCGTTAGACTTAATAGTTTTGGGGCAATTATTTTAATTTTTCAAAATTTTTTCCAATAAATACACCCTGTTAAATGGGAACGAAAAATAATATCCGTCCACAAAATCCTTCGTATAATCCATAATCTCTCTTGCAATTGCCACTCCGACTGCTTCCCCTTCTTCACGCGTCCCCTTTTCCGGGTAACGTGCAACGAGTTCATCTGTTACTGCGATTCCTGCAATCTCATTTTTCATAAACAGGGCATTTCGTCTGCTGATTAATGGCATGATTCCGCATAAAATCCTTGCCCCGGTTTCTTCCTTTATCTTACGCACTCTTTCTGCATCCTCTGCGCAAAATACAGGCTGAGTAAAGAAAAACTGTGCTCCTGCCTCCATCTTTCTCCTAACACGCTTCATCTCGATATCAAGGTTTCTTCTTCCCTGGTTAATGGCACCTCCATAGACAAGAGGACTGTCTGCAAAGCTCTCCTCATTCATATCCTTTGCGATATTCATAAGCCCTACCGAATCAAAGTTAAATACCGCCTTCACAGTTTCACGCACCATAGAAGGAACCGGGTCTCCGGTGATAATCAGCATATTATTAATATCATTAATATGTGCACCTAAGAAAAGAGAACGCATTGCTATCGCATTCTTATCACGACAGCAAATATGAGGCATAACGCACATTCCTGTCTCATGTCTTACCTTTTCCGCCATTAATACCGAATCGATTCTGGTTCTGCCCGATGGCGAATCCGGGAAGGTAAGCACGTCCACATCTGATTTCTGCAAGATATGTGCCGCTTCTAAAAGCTTCTCGTCATCGGCATCTGCAGGCGGCGCAAGCTCTACGGCAATTAATTTCTTATTCTTAACCGCACCATCCTCTTCCTCAAAAAAGCCAAGATGTCTTACCGTTTTTGCCTTTGACTCTATATGTACAAGCTTCTTTGCTGCGCTCTGCTGCGTGATATCTACTTTTTTCACAAGCTCTCTGGTAAATCCCGGATTCGTTCCGCAGCATCCTCCAATGATATCCAGACCGAATTTACCTGCCATCGTGCTAAGTTTATCCGCATAATAATCCGGGTGATTTGCAAATTGCAGCTGATTCTGAATACGCTTCGGATAACCGGCATTCGGCAGCGCAATCAGGAACTTGGAGTCATTCTCCAGATAAGGATATACTCCACTAAGAATCTGCTCCATATGTCCCGGTCCTACACCACAATTTAGACCGATTGCATCGATTTCTTCTACTTCTGCCGCTTCTGTAAGCAGCTTTCTTGCGCTTAATCCCGCATTACTGTATCCAAATTGATTCACAGAAAACTGAACCATGACAAAGATGTCATTTTCTTTCTTGATTCTTTGAATAGCCGGTAAAATATGCTCCATATCCGTAAAAGTCTCAAAGGTCAGAATATCAATTCCTTCCTTGATAAAAGCCTTTGCAAGCTCATAATACTGTTCCTCTATTGCCATATCATCCATTCCACCAGTCTTCGGAATAGGACCAATATCTCCGGCAATAAAAATGGCATCCGCACCATCTGCTGCTTGTCTTGCATGCTGCACTGCTGCCCGAATATTTGCCTTTACTCCTTCCAGATTGTCCTTGAGCAGCACAGTATTTGTTGCAAAAGTATTCGTTCTGATTAGCTTTGCTCCTGCCTCAACATATGCCCTGTGAATCTCCTCCACCCATTCTCCATGCTCTATGTTCGCAAGCTCCGGCATTTCATCCGTATTAAATCTATCTGTAAAATAAGTTCCAAAGGAACCATCGGTTATAAGCTTATTATTCTGTAAGTATTCTCTTAGCTTCATATATTCTAGCCTTTCTTTTATTCTTTACTCTGTTACAATCTAAAACATTTTAACACGTATGATGTATTTTAGCAAAACTCTGTACATAGAAAAAAGTACCCTAAACGAGTACTTTTATCATCTATTACTTTATTTCGCAGCTATTCAGAAATTGCTCAAACTGTTCATAAGGGTATATATCACCACCCTTAAGCATTTCGAAATCTCTTACTCTTAGAAAATCTACAACACTAACCTTTTTACTTCCACATTCCATACACTGAAATACATACATACGACACGCTCTGTTGCCACTAGGAATCTGCTCTGTACTTTCAATCGGACGTGCATGAGTTATATAATATTGCGCGGTTTCTTCATGCTGTTCATCAAACTGAACCGGAATCAAATACAAATAAGATTTAACATCCTGCATTTTCGTTTTGCATTTATCACATTTTATTCCATTTTTCTCAGAAACCTTCACAACTCCCCGCATAATCAATGGAAATATGAAACGACCAAATAATGCAATGACAAATACTACAACAACAATGATTTCTAAAATCTGCATTTTAAACTCCTGCTTATGCTACTGCACTATTCTTGGCATTATTGATACTTTCCACAAAAGCATCACCCTTAGAAATTGCTTCTAAAACATCAGTTGACTGTAAGCTTGCCATATTTCTGGATGAAAAAGTAGCAACCTTGTATTTTACATTCTGATAATAGAACTGGAAATATACATATCGTGTTCCGCCGAAAGGTCCTTTATCATAAGTTGACTTCGCATCTGTAATCTCTCTAGCAGATACAACCTGGAATTCAAATGGATTTCTGTTAGAGATATATGCAAGCTTTCCTGCTACTTCATCAACAAGAACAGTTGCTCCTACACCTTGGAATGTATGGAAATTCACAAAACCATTCTCTGCTGCATGCTCCTGTATCGTCTTATTCGCAAGCTTCTTATTAACAAAGCTGCCATAGCAGAAATAAATAATGGATACTGGTATTAAATAAACTACTGCAAGTATCATGGATACAATCAGATTAGGTGTGTCGCCTGCAAGCAAAATAAAAACATTTGCCAAAACAACACATAATACATACAATACTGCGATTTCAATCGCTAAAAATTTGAAATTTACTTTTTTCATTCGTTCTCTCCTTCATCTCT
This sequence comes from uncultured Roseburia sp., assembly GCA_964445375.1. Taxonomy (GTDB): domain Bacteria; phylum Bacillota; class Clostridia; order Lachnospirales; family Lachnospiraceae; genus COE1. The sequence goes on along the minus strand of CAYUKO010000092.1, from coordinate 11,764 downwards.
TTTGTCTTACATGAAATCTAGCAGAATAAAATACGTTCCTAGCTTCGCTTCTCATCCTGCATTTTCCATTCCTATTTAACATAACTTATTCTTTATAAATAATCAATAGTATTTTTATTCTTTTTTTATCCTTTTTTAATTAATTAGCTTCTAACGGATTACCCCACAGCCAATCTTCATTCCGGAATCTCCGGATGGCTGTGTATGAAAATCATCCGGCATAGCGTGAATCACAACGCTTCTTCCCATAATCTCAGGTATTTTAAAGCGTTTATCATAAAAAGCAGTCCAAGCATATCCCTGATTGCCCAAAAGCGGAATCATATCACCCGTATGCTGTGGATGAAGCTCTGGTTCACGACTGTAATGATCTCCCGTTTTGTCAAATGGCGGTGTACAGTTTCCATATTCGTGAATATGCATACCATAAAAATCAGAAGAGCCGAGCGTTCTGACATTAGGTAATCCGAACACCTCCACTTCTACTAACGTGCCTTCGTAGGGTGTAAGAAAGAATCTTGCGACACCGCTTAACTGCGGATTCTGGTCATTCCCTCTTATCCAGGCAGTTGCATCTGGATTACCCTTTCTTAAAATATCAAAAAAATACGAACCTGGCGTTACATTCTGCATAGAAAAACCTCTATCCTGTTTTACTATCTATTCTATGTGGTGTGCCTTTGTCGTGTGCAGATAAAAAAGTGATTGCCCAGCGGCAATCACTCCAAGAATCACTTCGTGATTCTTGACTAACTAACACTACATTATCGCAATTTCCTATCACACAAAAAAAGCGTTGCTCGGCAGCAACGCTCCAAAGAATTTGCAAAGCAAACTCTGTCAAACTACTATACAATTAATAATCCAAATTTCCGTAGAATAGTTTCCATCCATCACTCTCTTTTATCAATAATAACGAATCAACATTATATGATGAGTTCTTCTTACTACCTTTTACGGTCAATTTCAAATCAACTTGTATAACTTTTTTAATTCCGTCTACATCCAGGTTATATGTGTCTACAAGTTCATCCTTTAATTCATCTAACCTTCTTTCAGAGAGCTCAGTAGTATCTGTTATTTCATAAGACATAGATTTAATCGTTCCAACACGTTCTTCAATCGTATCTAATGCATCTGAAACTCTATCTTCATAGTATTCATCTAAATCATCACTACCCCACATTCCATATACTTCATCACTTACCTCACTTGTCAGTTTCATCAAAGTAGGCATATCGTAATCAGCAAAAGCTTTTACCATTTTCTTAATAGCTCCATTGTATCCAGTATTACTACTGATTACATTCGAAGCTATAACAATTGCAACAATTGCAACGATTGCAACTACAACTAATTTAATTCCCTTATTGCCGGTATTCTTTTCCTTCGCTACAGGGGTATTAGCACTTGTTTCAACGGTTGCTACTACTTTCCCTGGAACCGGTGTTCCACAATTTCCACATACTCTATCTTCATCACCTAATGGTTTTCCACAATTTCCACAAAATCCTGCCATTTTAATGTCCTCCTATAATTACATATACTTTGAAATAATTCCATCAATAACCGGAATATTAATGGTTCCCTGATTTAATGCCTTAACTCCTAAAAGTAAAAGTAAACATGTTCTTACAATGCCCAATGCTCCGTTTATAACAGATACAATAGAACTAACAAAAGAATAATTGAAGTTTCCATTGAACACTGCAACAATAGAACCTAACCATGATAATAAATCTGGAATTAGTCCGACTACTGTAATGCCGAAAGCAACAACCAAAAGAACTGCCATTGCTTTCACTGCACACTTCTTTAACCACTCATTTTCTTCCATTAATAACACATATCCTGCAAGTAATATGGTTGGAGTTAATCCTCCAAATAATGCAACCAGGCAAATACATGCCCCTAATAATCCTACTGAAATTCCCAATCTTGTTTTCTGCATAATTACTCTCCTTTTTCTTCTACCGGTTGACCGCATGATGTACAGAAACGCACACCATCAGCTAACTGCGCACCACAGTTCACACAACGCCTAGCATCACAACATTCTTCCGTTTTTAACACAGTACCACATGTGGCACAAAATTGTGCCGTCTTTGGATTCTCTGCACCGCACGAATTACATTTGACTGTCGATTTTAACTCTGATAATTGAGCATTCAACTCATCAATTCTATGTAATGACGCATTTACTTCTTCTACTTGAGCTTTCATTGCTTCTTCATATTTCCCTTCATATAAAGAAACATATTTTTTCCCTATTTCAGCGTACAGTGATGATAATTTCTTATCCTCTTCAGAAATCAATGAATTAATTCTAATAGAATCTGTCATCTCTTTCCCTTTTTGTGCAACACTTTGCCCTGCACCTGAAATCTTTTTGCTAATGTCGTCAAACAATGCCATTTCTACTCCTCCTCATCTTTAAAATAATAAATATACTTATAATGGCCATAGCCATCAACCATATACATACAAAATACAGTAACACTTCCTTGTATAATATTTTAGGAAACAAAAGAACTAAACGATCTGTAGCATCATTTAATATCCATCGGTTATTATCAAATAATACTCTATGGAATAGCGTAACAAACCATACCATACTTCTATTTGCAATAAGCAGAAGTGTAACTATTAGTCCTACATGTATCATTTCAGAGATACATAATATTTTAAACATCGTCCTATATGAAATCTGACGTATAAAAAATGTAAATGACAGAATTTCAAAAACAATTAAGCAAAACATAATCACTCGAAGTTTTTTAAACAACTCATTCACATCTTTAAGATGTAACAGTTCTCTTTCATTATAGAAATTTACCCTGTCGCCATCAATCTGAACAACAACAATCGGTGAATCCTCATTCCCTATTACGTATCCAAATAATTTTTCCAATACTCTTTCTGTATCAGACTGGCTTAATCCACTCTTATCCGAAAGATTATATTCCTCACTGTACAATACGTCCATAAAAAACCCTGGTTGCATTACCACAATTCTCACATAGACATATAACAATACCAAAGGTAATATTAACAATGCAAAGAGTGCTATTATAGACCTGATTTGTTTCACTGGAATTTTTCCCCACACTGAGAGCAGAAGATTTCGCCTTCTTCCTTCTTTGTACCACAATGCATACAAAAAGCATTTCCAGCAACCATCTTATCCGCTTTTTTACCTTGACGATTCTTTACTAATGCGAGCACATTCCATATCAGTAACAAAACAACTATCGCAACAAAAATCCAAAATGCAATAGCAACTACATCTATATATGACCCAACATATTCTACGGAAATATTACTACCTAATCCTTCAATTAATAATTTTCCTCCATCAACTGTTACCACATAGTCCGAATCATAATAGTTACAATATTCCATTTGAGCTGCCATACCCAAATCCAACTCGTAAGTAGCACTAAAGCCGTTACTGGTATTTCCTAATAATACTGCATAATTAACTTTTTCTGTATATGCCTCATTCTTCTTTACTTCATAAAACTTACCAGTATTGGCGAAACAAACATCACTTTCTGTCTTCAACAACAATTCTGTACTGCAATTCAATGCATCTCTTGAGCCAGCCTGTGTAATAGTAACCTCCCATTTTTCTCCTTCCATTCGGTTACTAATTTTTGTATCAGCATACTCAATTTCTTCTTCCTCAGTTGTTTCTTCCTCAACTGTTTCTTCCTCAGCTATATCTGTTTCATCTTCATACGTTTCTGATTCTATAGCTTCTGCTGTTGTTTCCGGTACTTCTTCAACCGTAAACGGTTCAACCAAAGAATTCAACTTACTTATAATTGTTTCGATCTCTAATTCAGTAGGTATAGACTCAAAAGAAATCTTGGTTTCTCGTTCCCAATCTCCCGAAACAGTTCTCTCAGTCGATACTTTTAAGTCAAATGCATTATACTCCTTCTGAACCAATAATGGAAAACTCAGTTCTGACTCATCGCTTCCATAATAATATGTATCTTGTAAAACCGAATATCCCGCATAACCAAAACCATCCGCATCAGATTCTGATTCGGATAAATAATCAAAGTTTGAAGCCATGTACGCTTTATATATATCGGAATTCTGCACAATATATCTGCAATTTGTACTAAGCCCCGCCACTACATAGTTCCCAAGACTAATATTCTCTACGAAATAGTCGCTAAACACGAACGGTGAAAAATTATCATCTACATTCTCAGTTTGCATTAAATAGTTATCATTTCCGAACAAACTTTGCATAAAAGCTGTAATGCCATCTACGTTAAGCTGTGTAGCCGAAATAACAAAATGTGTCATTCCATCATTCGTGTTTTCTACACACTCACCACCTGATGGAGTTACGGTTTTCATGTAAGCTCTTATCGCATCCCCTTTACTGTTCATGGATGCTTCCGGAACAATAAATTCAACCGTTCTATTGTACGTTCCCAATTCTACAATATCTGTAACTATATTAATTGCACTAATTTCTTCGTAATCAATCTTATCCAAATAAATCTGTGCTGAAGTGAAATTCTCCTCTCCCGCAAAGACCACCTTTGTATCACCGGTTCCAAATATATTACTTGCATAGCTTGAGCTTACTAATCCTTCACTCACAACAGCTTCTGATAACCATCCCAACAAATCTGTTGAAGTAAAACTCTCATTTACATAAACTCCACTTACCCACACACTATCAGGGCAACTGATTTCTACATTTTGCTCTTCTCCCAAAATATTGGCTACTTTTGCTGTATAATCTTCCACGGATGAAAATGTAATATTAAAATTATATACGTAATTTGAATCCATCGTTTCTGTTGACCAAGTCATTTCTGACGGACAATACGTTGTTATTATATTATTCAAATCATCTTGTGTTCCCGAAAAATACTCATTAAATGTGCTTTGAGAAATAACCACTTGCATTTGTCTATTTCCCGAAAGGTCACTTTCTACATTTAATGAAGTGTTAACCGTGGAGCCGTTTTCACATCCCGTTAGCATCGATATAAACAATACTGCTAATACTATTATTATTGATTTCCTGATTTTCTTCACGCTTTTCTACCTATCCTTTTATGTATTCTCTTCCGTCTTCCTCAATAATTGTCAAAGTTACAGTATCAATACCAATACATTCATTTCCATCATAGACAGCGATTATCACATCAACTGTACTTTCATAACTATTGACCCTAACCCTTTCACTCTGAAGAAATTTGAGTGTGTACTCTGCTTCTTCATCTGAAAACTCTTCATACATTTCATCAAGATTCATCGCTGCAAACGCAAGTTTTGCATCTTCTTCATTTTCCGGTAGAAAGCAATCTATAAATTCATATTTATCATTTTCGTTTATTGCTTTTTCCATCTGTGTAATAACTGCTACTTTACGGTTACTGATTTGCCCAAATATCATTAACGCAACTGCACAAACAACACAACAAATCAGTACTATAAATTTCTTTTGTTTTACTAGTCTACTCATTGTCTCTCCTCTCATACAATAAGGTCTTTCGCCTTTTTTGCACATACGGGGTATAGTATATCATTATTTGCACATTTTGTCAAACTTTGTCGATTATTGACGGATTTTTTTGTCGATATTGCCTCTATCCGGAATCAAAACGGAAATACTGCACAAAAAACTGCTAATAAAAAAGTCTGCAAAACGTATGAAATAAGACCGGTAGCTAATAATATATGCCACCTGGCGTTATCTCCGTTTTGCAGACTCCTGATAGTCCTATGCGAAACGACTATGCCTTTTATTCTTTTGGTACAATATGAATAATACCAATGTTTCCGCTATATGCCGGTGCAAAAATATGCTGTGAAACCTGCGTTGATATCATACCATCCCAAGTTGCATGCAAATGTCCTGCAAGCACCTGCTCCACGATAGTATCTTCACTATATATCATATCAAGATACTGACTTGTTATGGTATTGGGTATATAATGCTCACTTGCATTGCTCCAGTAATATATTTGATTACGTACCTGCATGGATAGTTGTGCTAAGGAATTGTCTACTTGTGACTCATATGGCACATGTGTTGCCATAATTACCGGCTTTTGTCTCGTATACACATCTGCTACCATGTTTAAATAATAATCTGGCATATCTTTTGTCGAATTATCTATACCCAGTACAATATAATCACCCATATCCCAGAATTTGCGAGATATTTCATCACCATCTATTGCCTGATGAAGTGCTCTTGCCTCTGTTTCTGTAAAGAAAACACCACCATAATATGCACCGTAATCATGATCTGCACGAATATATATATATGGAACATGCAGACTATCTAATCCTTCTTTTATCATTGCTATATTAGAATTACTGCAATAATCCATCATATCTCCGCCAAAAATAATACCATCAAAATCATTATAATTCAGGTATTTCACAATTTCCGGCCATAACTCTTCTGCGTGTATTCCATCTGCAGTAACTGCTAACTCTTCATAACGCTTATTTATGGCATCCAGATACTCAGCATGCACATCTCCCAGTGCCTCTCCTGCCTCATGGTCACTCACCAGATGCAAATCACTGACCCAGGCTATCGTATATTCCCGGTCAATTCCCTCGATACAAATGCTTACTTCTTCTGTCGTAAAATCGTATTCCGGCATCGGATAAGCAGTTTCTGATGATTCTGTTATAGCTTCCTGAGATTCCTCTGTGTTTTCCACAGTTTCCTGCAAGCCACCTGTTTCTTCAGAAGATATTGGTTCCTCAAATTCAATAACTTCTGTTTCCTTTTTGTGAAACCCTTTCCATGTTAAAATGAGTACAACCAGAACCATAACTGATAATCCAGCGATTATCATGATATTTTTCCGATTCATTTCGTTATTTCCTCTTCTCATGGCATTACTGTGTTATAAAGGTTACCGCACTCATACGGTCACGAATCCACTGACGATTTTCCTGGGTAACACCATTCATATCATCTACGGAATATGTACCAAAGTCATTAAAGTACCAGAAATGATCTAATGCCACATCAACTCCTATACGGATTCCCTGTGTTTCTTCCAGATGTGCTACGATATTATTATAAGCAGCTTCTACTTCCGAACAGTCTTCGCCTGCATCTCGCATATATGTAATATAATAATGGATCATCATTGGATTATAGTCCATGTCCTCGATAAGATTAGCAATCTTAATAGCAGCGCCTTTTGTTGTTATTGTTCCATTATTGATTTCCGTTTCAATCTGCTTTTGTATCCACCAGGAAAGAGCATACGCATAACGCAGTCTGATTGGATTATCAAGATCCGAAGTATCAAACATATGGTCTGCTGTTTCTGACATAAGGTTCCAAGATTCTGTTCTTGACCATGCTTCTCTTGTTGTAAACTCATCAAATGTTGTAATAATCTTTTCTGTATATGTTTTATCAAATTCATCTCTTGCAGATATTAATGAAGATGTATCAATCGTATACCCTTTTGCAGTCAATTCCTCACCTAAAGCAACTGCCTCATTCATTTCCATCATAACCTGACCATAAATGCCACCTGAAAGAGTAGAGCCATTTAACATATCCTTATGCTTTATAACAGCTGTTACATAAGATGCATAGGTATCTGTAATTCTTTCAGCAGCCAGACTTGCATCTCCTGCTTCTTCCGCTTTTGTCACAAGTAGATTCATTGCATCTTCAAGGCTATTCATACCATTTACAATCTCTGCATCAACGGATATCTGATTCTTTCCTGTAGAAATCATAGTATCTGCTTCAGCAAAAAGTTCCTCTGTATCAATTGCACTCTGCACTGTTTCCTCTACACTTGCACTTTCTGTTCCTTCTTCTGTTTCCTGCTCTGTGCCGTCTTCATCAGAAGTCTCTGCCTTTTCGCTTGTAACCGCCGGTAAGGAAGGTACCGAAATAGTTCCATTCCACACCAGGAAACCTACTGTACCTGCTGCGATTATCATAACAAACAGAATCACTATTGCAATAACCAATCCTGCACTTGATTTCTTTTTGTTGCTCTTTTCCTGTGGTGCAAAATTTGCTGCTTGAGTTGCTCCCGGATTCGATGTATATGTCATATTGCCATACTGGCTTGTCTGATTTTGCATATTTGCTGTATTTGGCATATTTACATGCTGGGGTGCCTGATTTTCTGTACTTACTGTGCTTGCCTCATTTGACATATTTGGCACGTTTTCTTGCTGGATTGCCTGATTTTCTGTACTTACTGCACTTGCCTCATTTGACATATTTGGCATATCCGGGACGTTTTCTTGCTGAGGTGCCTGGTTTTCTGTACTTACTGTGCTTGCCTCATTTGACGTATTTGGCATATCCGGCGCATTTTCTTGCTGAGGTGCCTGGTTTTCTGTACTTACTGTGCTTGCCTCATTTAACGTATTTGGCATATCCGGCACATTTTCTTGCTGAGGTGCCTGATTTTCTGTACTTACTGTGCTTGCCTCATTTAACGTATTTGGCATATCCGGCACAT
>CAYUKO010000092.1:0-3160 GCA_964445375.1 uncultured Roseburia sp. | reverse complement strand
TTTCTTGCTGAGGTGCCTGGTTTTCAGCAGTAACCACATTCTCCTGCTGTTTTACTGTCTTTACCTCTTCCTGAACTGGCGAAGCTGCTGTCTGAGGTGCAACTGCTACCGGTGCTATAGGAGCTCCACATTTTGTGCAGAACTTTACTCCATCCTTCAATTTTGTACCACATTTCGTACAAAATGACTTGGGCACTGACTGAATTTCAGAAGCAGGATTAGCATTTGCCATTGCTTCTGCAATATTACAGCCACATTTCGTACAAAATTTCGCATTATTCTGAATCTCATTTTGACACTTTGGACATTTCATTTATTTTACTCCCTCCACTTTTTTATTTACATTAAATGATAAAAATACTTTTATACAATAACACATTTAATTCTTCTAATCAATTCTCTAGTTAATCCGGGCTTTCCTCTTTTCAAGTCATTTTATTTATTTTGTATTTTTTGTATTATTTCGTCAAACATCATTCGATAAGTCTCTCCCGTATAATGTATTTCATCCTGAAATTCATTATGTTCAAGAAACCAGTCATAATAATCAAAATACTGATCTGGAAACGCTTCTTTTATCTTCTCATTGAACTCAATAATGTCCTGATTATATCTAGGAAGAAAGTCCGGATGCTTTACTACCCATTCCTCTTCATCCAAAGGAGGAACTGATACAATATACACATTACTATTACAAAATGTTTCCGTTATCCACATTTCATAATTCTCTATATAACTATTTTCTATATCCGGCATCGTAACCATGCTAGTACCATGAATGCTAATAATGTTCCAGTCTGTAATCTCTGTATGTTCTTCCATAATTTCCCGGATTCTGTTTGTACCATCCTTTTGTAGCCACTCAAGCGTACCCATTACCGGATCAAGACCGGTATGTACAATAAATAGATTCTGATTATAAATCACTCCCTCAACCATAGAACCTTGTATTGCATATCCTTGACCATCCGCAACAACTGCATGACTATCGCCAATAATTATGTAGCCTACCTGTTCTTCATGTGTAACTTCACTTGTACTTTCTATTTCTTCTGTCGTTTTCTCTGCAATCGCTTCGCTTTTTGATTCCTTCGTTGCAGCATCTTCTGTATATTCCTGTGTTCGATTTGGTTCTTCTGTTCTTTCCTTGTTCGTCTTTATGCTATGTACAATCAAAAGTCCTACCAGCATTATGGCTGATAGAATCAGTATTCCTATTACTGCGTTTTCTCTTTTTTTATTCTTTCTCATCATCTGCTACCTCCAAATCACATTTCCCTATTATATATCATTTTCTATTGAATTCCTATATTGAGTTGTTGCTTCTTGCTTATCCATGCTATAATAACACCAGTTTTATATACAACTCTTTCATTTTAACTTAAAGGAGAATTATTTATGTTTTTTTATAATCCCTCAAAAACTGTCAAACATTATTTATCACTTTTTCTCACAATAATTTTTGTCAGTCTTACTATAAGCATGCCTGTCTGTGCTGCCCAAAATGGGTACTCTTATCTGCTCATGCCTACACAAATTATAAAAATTAATAATACCTACTTCATTGTAGACTGTAATCATAATCAGATTATCTATTCTGATCATCTTGATACCGAATTAAGATATTGGAACGTTATGACTCGAAACACCCAAAAGCCACATGCTCTCACAAGTGATGGTGACATTTATATGGTTGCAGATACAGACAATAATCGTATCCTCACTTTTGAAAAGACTTATGATGGCTTTAAACCTTTAGAGACTTTTGAGAATGTTGGAATCAGACCACACTATGTATATTATAATCATGCTGACGGTCTGTTTTATGCCTGGAGTTCCCAGACCGGTGAAATGTATCTGTATAAAAGAACCCCCGGAACCAAGTCTGTTACTTTGCAGGAAATTAAATCCGTACCACAACTTAGTAACTGTTATGTTCGCTCCTTTACCATATCAGAAAATGTCATTCTTTTTCCCGCTGTGGAGCGAAGCAGCATCCTTATGGTAGATAAAAATACTTTTGAGGTTATTCAGGAATATCCCGTTGCTGATAACATTGCCGGCATGGTACAGATTAACATAATAGACGGATACTTTTTTATTACCATATCTACGGATAAGCAATACAATTTACAGGCTTCTACCGTTATCCGCGCCAAAACGCTAGAAGATATCAGTGCCGGTAATTACGAAAATCTTTATCATTTATTTGGAAACAATGGTACGCCTTATTATATTTCATACTTTGATGGCTCCTACTATATGATTCATGAAAATGCTGCTCCAAACGTATATCGTTTTCATGCACAAAACGGAACAATCAGTGATATAAAAGGAATGTTTTAACTATTAAAAATCGAGTAGGAGGCGGTGACTAACCGCCGTCCTCTCACCAAAAAAAGAAGCTATCATATCTGATAACTTCTTAATTTTTTATTATTTAATTTCATATCTTCTTTCAGCGCCAAAGTGGGTCTTATCTTCATATGCAACAATCCACAAGCCTAAACTATCGTACTCTGCATCAATTGTCAGAGTCAGTGTTTCTTTTGTCATTACACCTTCCTCGTCTACTTCTTTCTCTACAACTGCACTATAATTGTATGTATTGTCGTCAATATTAATTGTTCCCTCTGTCACTTCTCCTGTAGCATCATCAAACTTCTTAATTATATTAAGCTTTGCTGTATCAAAGGCTGTAACTTTTGCAAGAAATGGCTTCTGCTCCTCCTGTGCATATGTTAATGTTACAATATATGTTTTCTTTCCATCTTCTTCATTAATCACATAATCCAGTGTTGTCTGTATATCACACTGATTTCCCTCTTCATCAACTGTGTTCAACACAAAATCCTTATCTGTTGCAAATTCCGTACCTGACTTTTCTTCTGTTGATGACTCTGCCTGCGATGTTTCCTCTACTGTCTCTTGTGTACTTTCGCTTTCTACAACTTTCTGTGCGGTTACTGCTTCATCACTCTTATTTCCACATCCTGCCATACAAGCCATCATGGAACTGATTAATAAAGCTACTACTAATTTCTTTTTCATTTTTTCATATCCTCCAATGCTTTTCATAGCTTTACCATTTTATCATATTAAATCAGTCCTCATAACTATTAAAATATATAATTTTTTCATATTTTTTCATATTTTTTCC
>CAYUKO010000091.1:0-15696 GCA_964445375.1 uncultured Roseburia sp. | reverse complement strand
TGCTCCACAGTTCTCAAAGAGATAATTTATTTATTTCAATATTATATTTCCAAAACAGCAAAAAGAACCCTCAAAGCAGTACACTTTGGGGGTTTTCCATTTACAGTATGACAACGAGAGAGGGACATAAGAATGAGTAAAGAATTAGAAGCAGCAAGAAGCGCAGCGATCAGAAGTAAGATTATAGGATATGTAGTGTGTGCAGTTTTTCCATTTTTAATGGCAGTCTATGCAATTGCAGAAGAAGAATCTGTGTTCATGGCAATTGGAATGTTTGTAGTATTTTATTGCGTTGTGAGAGTGTTATATGCTACAGTAAGTAAAAACAAGGCTTATGCGAAATTTGTAACGTTATACAAGAAGGAAATGATTACAACAGCGTTAAATGGATCACAGTTATATGACGAGCTTAACTTTGATTTTGAAAGTGGTATTGATCCTAATGTGGTAAATAGAACTGGATTAATCACTGCAAATCGCTTCTTTTCTGATTGCTATATGTCAGGTGTACATAATGGAACAAGATTTGTTCAGGCAGATGTTCGTAATGTAAGGGGTGAAAGAGGCGGATATGTACTGGAATACGATGGAACACTTTTGATTGTACCAGTGAATCTGACCAATTTATCGGAAACTATTGTATATAATAAAAACGTTGATATTAGTTTGATATTACCTGGTAAGAAATATAAGACAGGAAATAGCGAATTTGATCAGATGTTTTATGTTTATTCAGGTAAGAATGAAGAAGCAAAGAGCTTGTTGACAGATGATTTTATGAATAGATTGTTAGATGTACAGAAACATATGAAGTCAAGAATTGCTTTCACAATAAAGGATGGATATATGTATATCTTCTTATCAAAGCACGGAAGCAATTTAAAACCAAAGTTATCAGGAAAATACGATGAGTCAGCAAGACAGGAAATTGTTGATGAATTGAATAGAGCAAAACTGTTTATTGATGCATTTGCAACAAAATAATAAAGAATGAATAGTATGGAAAAGAACTCTCAAATTGAATTTGAGGGTTCTTTTTCTATATTTAGGTAATCTTTATGTTTCATTTATCCAATTTTTATGTAGAGGCGGTAAAATAAAAAAGCGGAAAGGATGGAGCATATATGATAAAGATTGAAAATCTAACAAAAAGTTATAAGGGCAAAAAAGTAGTAAATAACCTATCTTTTGAAATAAAAGACGGTGAACTCTTCGCCTTATTGGGAAGTAATGGTGCGGGAAAAAGTACTACCATTAAGATGATTTTGGAATTGGTAAAGAAGGATTCTGGTATCATCGAAAAGCAACAGGATATCCGAATTGGATATTCGCCGGAAACACCATATTTTCCACCATTTTTAACAGGTAAAGAAGTGCTGCATTATTATGGACAGCTTCAAAAAATACCCAAAGAAGAATTGGAAACACAATGTACAAGCCTTATGGAGGAGGTTGGATTAGAAGACGATAACACGAAGGTGCGATTCTATTCCAAAGGAATGCTGCAACGTCTCGCGATGGCACAGGCGATGCTTGGCGACCCGGAATTTTTGATTTTGGATGAACCTTGTGCTGGTCTTGATGCGATGGGGCGCCTGGAGATGTTAAAGCTAATTGAAAGGCTTAAGAAAAAAGGAAAAACTATTTTGATGAATTCCCATATTCTAAATGACATGGAAAAAGTATGTGATTGCGGCATTATCATGAAAAAAGGACAGAAATTGAGAGATTTTACGAAAGCAGATTTACAGGGAACACAATCTCTGGAGGATATGTTTGTAGAAGCAGTTAGCTAGAAATAGAGAGACATAAGAGGAAAAGAAAATGTTAGTAATTATGAAAAACGCTTTGAGAGAGCGATTAAGAAGAAAAGAACTTTATATTATTGTTGTGATAGGAGTATTGCTATTTTTGCTATGCAGCAGTGAATCTGCAACAATTAGTATTTCAGGAGAGCCTCTTACGGGCTTTCAAAATATGTTTTTGGTCTTACATACGATTATCAATGCCATTGGCTGTTTGTTGGGTGTCGTACTTAGTATTCGAACCATTCCAAACGAGTATGAGAGACGAAACAGTCATTTAATATGGGTAAGAGGAATCTCACAGCAGACTTATCATGCAGGACTTGCCTTGGCAAATATGTTAAGCAGCATCTTTGCAACAGGAATTTTATATATTATGCTTATCATTTTTACCTTGGTAAAGGGGGATGGACAGGCAGTTTGGAAATTGCTTGTGGCGTTTCTTATCGTGGCAATTAATGTAGGAATAACAAGTCTGCTTGCAAGTGCACTAAGCGTTGTACTTCCATCGGCGGTAACAGGAACTATTGGCAGTTTACTTGTGATTATGGGAATCTTGCATGGTGTATTAGATTTGTATCGAAGTATGGCAGGAGGAATGGCAGGGACAAGCTTACGTATTTTGCTCAAAATAATTCCGGATTTACATGGAATCCAGATGCAGGCACAGAATTTTGTTATGGGTAAAACAGTAGATGTACATTTGATTCTGACAGGACTTCTGATGCTTTATATCTGTTCGGCAGGAATCATGATTTTCAAAAGAAAAGAGGCATAAGATGAAGCTTGTAAGTAAGAATTGGAAATATATTGCATATGCTGCGGTTGGTGTCATTTTACTCATTATGGTATTGGTGACAGGAACGAATGGATTACCGAAGGTAGATCAGGAGATTTACAGCGATGCACTGAAATTAGAGGAAAGAGTAAACGGATTTGGCTTTGAAGACTTTGCAATCAGTAATTATAAAGTGCGTTTCTTTGATGGAACTGTAGATTATGTGGTAAAGGGTGATAGCATCGAGAAAGAAGAAGCAGCGTTTCAAACCTTTGTAGGAACAACAGTGGAGATAGATGGTGAATATCAGGTTCTGCTTCCAACGTATGACAGATTTGAACAGATGTTTTCGGCACTTTCTACGGTGGGCAGTATGGCAGAAGGCAGCTCATCTTTTGAGGAAGCGGATTATAGCACCAATGCACATATGGCAACGTTATGGCATGAAGTATTTCATACATGGCAGTTTACAAGACAGGCTTCCCAATTATTTGAAATGGCAGAAGAAGCAGGGATAGGGGAAGAGACAAAGTATGCAGAAGTGTTGAAGAACGAAGTTGATTCCAACAATGCGCTAGTGTTATCATTTGAAAAGGAAATGCAGCTATTAACGCAGGCATATGAAGAAAATGATATAATGAAGAAATGTGAGCTATTACAGCAGATTTTTACCTTGCAGGAAGAACGTAAAGAATTATTGAGCAAACAGGCTGTTTTTATTGAACAATATTATGAAATGGTAGAAGGTAGTGCAAAGTATGTTGAAGGCTGTGCTTTTAAGGAGTTAGAAGGACAGGAAGCATGGGAGAGTACCTATATGGGACCATTTGAATATGAGAACGGCTCTGGAAAGTATTATACCAGTGGTATGATGAAGTGTTTGATTTTAGATCAGATTGCACCAGACTGGAAGGCAACCTTTGATGTAACGATAAGTCTTGATGTTTTATTGCAGCAGGCAATAGATGTGCTTTTGGAATAGAGTTTGGTTAGAAAGGCATGGTTAATGGAATGGAAGATGGAAAATATGTGGTTTTGGCAGCGGATGATGAAATAGAATCGCTGGACACGCTGGAACTCTTTCTGAAAAGAGAGAATATCGTGTTATACAAAGCCTGTGATGGAGAAGAGGCACTAAAGCTTTTTACAAGTAGAAAACCGGATTTGATATTGCTGGACATTATCATGGAAGGAATGGATGGCTTTACAGTTTTGCGAAGAATTCGGGAAGAAAGCAAAGTGCCTGCTATCATGATAACAGCAAGAAATCATGACTATGATAAGATTCTGGGGCTGGAGCTGGGAGCAGATGACTACATTACGAAACCATATAATCCATTGGAAGTGGTTGCACGTGTGAAAGCTCAGATTAGAAGAAACTACTGTTATAAAGATAATGCCGTGCAGGAAGCAGCAGAGATCCATGCTTTTGACCTTACACTAAATGATGTAGAGTGTACGGTGAGAAAAGCCGGTAAGGAGATTTTGCTTACCAGAACAGAATATAAGATTTTAGAATTGCTTATGAAGAATCAGGGAAGGATTTTTACCAAGCAGCAGATTTTTGCTTATGCCTGGGGGGAAAAATATTATGGTGAGGATAGTACGATCATGATGCATATCAGTAATCTGCGAAATAAGATAGAAGATGATTCCAAGAAGCCAGTGATGATTAAAACGGTAAAGGGGTTAGGATACAAATTTGAAAAGAATCAGTAAAAAGAAAAAAGGAAGTATTTTTCCGAAATTATTAGTAAGTTATTTTCTGTTTGCACTATTGACTGTAGTAGGAATTTATGTGGGATTGTTTCTGGTACTATTGCTTGTTTCGGATGGAAATATGGAGAATATGGTACCATCGCAGATGATTATGCAGGATGGTACATTAGCAGAAACGGTGACCACGGCTTATGAAGCTGGCGGTTGGGTTGAAAAGCTGAATGAGAAATACGAAGTCATAGAGGTATATGGTGACAAGAAGACGTTAAATAATCGTTATGCGGCAGAGGAACTTTTGTCTATGACAAGAATTGATGATCCTAATAGCGAATATCTGTATTTTTATGAACCTATAGCGCAAGGAAGCTATCTATTTTGTTATCCTCAGGCTAGTCTGGGTATTACTTTTAGCTATAATATTACAGCAGTTACAAGTGGTAAACAGCAATGTGCACTCATACTGGCACTGTTTCTTATGCTGTTGATTAATGGCGTTCTGATTAGCCTGTACATATATCGAAAGATTAGAAGACCTTTAAAGCAACTGACAGATGGCATGCAGCGTATGGAAGCTGGGGAGAGAGAATTTCGGCTTTCTTTTCGCGCAGAAGGTGAATTTGCAACATTACGTGAGGCGTTTAACCGCATGCTTGCGCATTTGAAGAGGGAAGAGGATGAAAAGATAAACTTACAGCAGGACAGACATCAGATGCTGTTAGAGTTGTCGCATGATTTAAAGTCACCAATAGCAACAATCAATAATTGCGCCTTTGCATTAAAGGAAGGTGTGGTTACGGAAGAAGAAAGAGATAAGTATTATCAGATGATTGCATCGAAAACAAACCGTGTCAATGAAATGGCGGATGATATGTTTACCATGTTGAAAATGGAAAGCAAGGAATATAAGCCGCAATTGGAAGTGTTGGATTTTAATGAGTTCATGAGACAGGTTTGTGCCGAATATTATGACCAGTTAGAACAGGCAGGATTGGAAATTGAGATTGATATTGCAGAGGAACCGGCATGGATTTATGGAGATGAAAAGCTGTTGCGCAGAGCAGTTGGTAACCTGCTTTGGAATGTAATAAAGTATAATAATACAGGTAAAAAAGTTGTAGTGCAGGTTTCACAAGAGGATGAAAAGGTGATACTGGTTGTGGCAGATGATGGAGAAGCAATTGATAAAACATTGTCATCGAATCTTTTTTTGCCATTTGTCAGAGGCGATGAAGCAAGAAGAAGTATTAGCGGAACCGGGCTTGGACTGGCTATTGCAAAAGCGGTCATCAGTAAGCATCAAGGCGAAATCTTCTATCGCTATGAAGATAAGAGGAATCAATTTGTTGTCTGTTTGAAGCAAGGCTTACAATAGAAAGAAGATATTAGGTGAAATAGGAAAAGGAGTTGAACAAAATGTTTAACTTCTTTTTTTATTTCTATTGACAATTCTATTACACTAGTGTACTATTTAACTAGTTCACTGGTACACGAAAGGAAGTGAGAGTTTGGAATATGAAAACAATACACCGATTTATCTGCAAGTGATTAATATGATCAAGAAGGATATGATACAGGGAAAGCTTCCCCTGGGAGCAAAGCTGCCATCCACAAGAGAACTGGCAGTACAGTATCATATCAATCCGAATACGGCAGTAAGAATCTATAAGGAAATGGAGCAACAGAATATGTGTTATACGAAGAGAGGGCTTGGAACCTTTGTAACGGAAGATGTTGCGGTATTTACAGCAATGAGAGAGTCTATGGCAGAGGATTTGCTGGAAGGCTTTGTGAAGGAAATGAAGGACTTAGGTTTTTCCAAGGATGAATTAATATCCGTAATTGCGGCGCGTTTTGAGAGAGAGTAAAGAACATAGGAAACAGAAAGGGAGAGAGCAATGTTAGAGTGTTCAAATTTGAAGAAAACATATTTTAATAAGACAGCAGTAGAGAATATTAGCCTGTCCTTGGAAAAGGGCAAGATATATGCGCTGCTTGGTCCAAATGGAAGTGGTAAGACCACATTTATGAAGATGGTGTCCGGGCTGGTAAAACCGACACAGGGAACGCTTCTTTATGAGAATAAACCAATTGGCTTAGAATCAAAAAGTCAGGTAGCCTACATGTCAACAGAACCATATTTCTATTCCTTTATGACCGTTGAGGGCGTTGGAAAGTATTATGAGGACTTTTTCGAGGATTTTAGCATGCAGCAGTATAAGGAGCTTGTTGCAGATATGGATTTAGACTTAAAGGATAAGGTAACAAAGCTTTCATCCGGTATGGTGGCAAAGGTAAAGCTTGCGGCAACCCTGGCAAGAAAGGCAAAGCTGTATCTTTTGGATGAGCCGTTAAATGGCATTGATTTGATTGCAAGAGAGAAGATTATTACTACTATTCTAAATGCAGCCAATGAAGAAAGTACCATCGTATTATCAAGTCATCTGGTCGATGAACTGGAATCGGTGGTGGATAGTGTGATTTTTATAAAAAATGGACAAAATGTTCTGGTTGGTGATGCGGAAAGCATTCGTGAGGAACGGGGAAAGTCCATTGTAGACTTATATAAGGAAATATACGCATAAGAAAGAGAGGGAGAAACGCGAGATGTTAAAATTGATGAAGTATGAATTGCGAAAGCAGATGTTCTCTAAAATAGTCATGGGAATTATATTAGCAGCATTAACCGTTGGTTTTGTATTTGCTACCATATTAGAAAATAAGGATAATGCAGAGACTATGATTACTTTAATGGTGTGTGTCATGATTTTTGCTATTTTCTATATTGCAATTGAAGGTATGTTGACATTTGAGAAAGATCTGAGTACGAAGCAAAGTTATATGCTGTTTTTGGTACCGCAGACTTCCAAGAGTATTCTGGGAGCCAAGATGATTGTTTCTATTGTACAGACTTTATTTACAATGGCAGTTTTTGCAGGTGCCATTGGAACCTGTGGACATGTATATTTATCAAAATATAATCAAGTATATCAAGACATGAAAGACTGGAAAATGGCGCTGGAGATTATGTATGAGATAAAGATTGATGTGCCTTTGTTATTAGCAGGATTATCTGAAATTTTAATAGTATGGGTGTTTATGATTATGCTTGGAATTTTTGCGATAACCGCATTAAATACCGTTCTAAGTGGGAAGAGATGGACTACATTTTTAACAGTGGTATTGTATTTTGTGTTGTTTTATATTATTGGACATGGTGAGGATATGCTGGTGTATGGTCATGGATTATCCGAGCTGGCGGAGGAGATTATCTGTTATGTATATTATGTAATTTTTGATTTGCTTCTGTTCTTTGCAACAACGTGGCTAATGGATAAGAAGTTAAGTGTATAGTTAGAAATGTATGGATAAGAAAAGGGAAGCCTATCTTCCGGCTTCCCCTTTTAATTCTAATTTTCGTTGATACATTCGTTCATCAGCGCGCTTCATGGTGTCGCGAAGAGTGGAATCCTTGAAGGAATCGTAGTTTGCAAAACCAGAAGAGATTTCCATATGAAGTGAGTCTGGTAAGGTATGAATCCCAGCCATCTGCGCTTCGATAGAGGCCTGAAGCTCTAAGAACTTTTCTTCCGTCAGTCTTTCTGCAATGACACAGAATTCATCCCCACCGATACGATAAGCATTTCCCCATGGTGAGAACGTGTCTCGAATCAGTTCACTGGCTGTAACAATGTACTGATCTCCGGCATCGTGTCCATGTTGGTCATTAAAGAGCTTAAGGTTATTTAAATCAAGAACAATAATGCCCTTCTGCTTCCAATTTTTTCTGCTTCCTCTTTCGATATCCTTTTCAAAGGAAGCGCGGTTCCTAAGCTTTGTCATAGGGTCAAGAGAAGCTTCCTCACGGATAATTGCTGCTTTATGTCCAATTCTGATTAGATAAACAAAATCAAGGAAAAGGGCAAGTGACATCGTAATGACATATATGATATCACCGATTCTTGCATATCTTGCAACATCTGGTGAATTGGTTGCGTAATAGCGAACCATGTCAATGATAGAGGTTATTACAACAACGATGGTGCAAAATAGCTGTGCAAAATGTGTATTTTGCCGTTTTGCGCTTAAAACCAGCATGGAATCTTTTCGTTCATTTTGAATTGCACGTAATACAAGTATGCATGCATAGAATCCGGCAACTAACATAATTGCATGTGTTAAAAATACCGTGTTTGCAAAATCCGTAATGCCTAGAAGTTGTAAGATTGCCGTCAGCCAGAATTCGGATATGGAACAAAGGGTTAGTATTTTTAGTAAGCGGTTTTTCCCGCCGCAGAGTGTAAAATTAATAAATTGCAGATAATTTACAACAGCGAGTTTTAAGCTTAAGTAGGATACCTGGCTAACAAGCAGTAGTCTTGAAATAAAGAAAGAGTAAAGATTACTCTCAATGGTTCCCCATAGTCCTCGGAAAATGGCGTATAATGCAAGCCAGCGAAGTCCTTGGCCAATGGGAGTTTTACTGCGGTACAGAATGCAGAAAAGTCCAATCAATACGCCAAATAGAATCATAGCAAGACTTAAGCATACACGTGGTAGTTCGGAAGAAATATAATTCAGTGCAATTCCAGACTGTGTTCCATAATAAATAGTAGGAATGGTAACTCTACCCTTGGCATAGCACTGGAAAATATGGATAGTAACCGTTTTTTCGTTATCTGTTTCTTCTAATGGGAGAAAGTTCCATTTGTTACCTGGAGTACTGCTGTTTGCGTAGTCGGTAGGAATGAATTCATATACTGTTTCACCATCAAGAAGAATACTGACCTGTTGTTGGAAAGAAAAGAAACCGATACAATCGTCATTTTGAACATTGACCAGCTTTTTACTAATCCAGATATCCTGTCCACCATTTTCTGCATAGAAGAAAATGGGGAGCGTTTCATAGTCTTGGGACTGGGTTGAGGTTTCTACATGCCAATTTTCATTGTATGTTACGCAATCCTTTAAATGCTGCCACAGGTTTTTGCTTGCGTCAGGAAGAAAGGAAAGGGTACATATAATAAAAAGTAAATAACAAAGGATTTGTATATATATCGCTTTTTCTTTTCGCATAATTGTTTCTCCTAGAGTAATATTGAAACATTACTGTCAATTTATGTATATATTATCGCACAAAAAGACAATAAAATCTATTAGCATAAAGAAAAAAATCAGATAAAGTAAATATGCTTTCTTATGTTATTCATAATATGTTATACTATTACTAAGTTGATGTTGTGGGGACACATAGATAGGTGAAAGGGGAATGCCTATGAATCATTGGGGAGAGATTGGGTTAGTTGTTTTAGCGTTAGGGATGGCTATTTTCATTCAGCTTCGTGTATCGAAGATGCGTTCATCGGTTCTTGGGTTGATATTGCCATTTCTTATTTTTTTGATTTCATTATGTGTGCTGATTCAGGACTTGCAGCACATTAAACAAGGAACAGAGGAATCATTGAGTGTAATTACAGCTACGTTATATTTTGCACTTTACAATATTCCGACCATATTGTTTTTATGCATCTATAATTATTATCAACGGACAAGAATTACCAGATGCAAATAAATTAGGAGACAAGATTAGTATGGACAGAAAGAAAGCTCTGATTACCGGAGCATCAAGAGGGATTGGCAAGTCGATTGCGCAGACTTTTGCGGAGGCTGGGTTTGATTTATACCTGACTTGCCATACAAGAATTGAGTTATTAGAAACATTGGCAGAGGAACTGGAAGTCCAGTATGGTGTGAACTGTGAATGTTTTTGTTTTTCAATTCATAATGAAAAGGCAGTAAGGGAGATGTTTGAACATATTCCATGCCTTGATGTGCTGATTAATAATGCAGGAATGGCATATATAGGATTACTGACAGAGATGTCATATCAGGAATGGAAAGAGGTAATGGATACGAATCTTGGAGGTTGTTTTCTTACGAGTAAATATGCGATTCCTGGTATGGTCAACCGTAAAAAAGGAAAAATTATTAATATTTCCTCTGTATGGGGGAATGCAGGGGCGTCCATGGAGGTTGCCTATTCGGCTTCCAAAGGCGGTATGAATGCATTTACCAAAGCACTTGCAAAGGAGCTTGGTCCAAGTAATATTCAGGTCAATGCCATTGCGTGTGGAGTTATTGATACGGATATGAATAAATGCTTTGATGAAGAAGAGATGGAAGTTCTTATTCAGGAAATTCCTGCGGACAGGCTTGGTAAACCCCAGGAGGTTGCGCATCTTGCTTTACAGATTTGTGAAGGAAATGAGTACCTGACAGGACAGATTATTACATTAGATGGTGGATGGTTATAAGGAGAGAGATTTGGTATGTATGATTTATTGATTATTGGTTCAGGACCGGCAGGATTAGGCGCTGCTATTTATGGAGAACGAGCAGGGCTGCGATTGGCTGTTATTGATAGAAGTCCAATTAGTGGAGGACAGGTACTTACGACCTATGAGGTGGATAATTATCTTGGTATGCCCGAGATAAGTGGAAGTGATATCAGTGAGCGTTTTCGAGAACATGCGGATAAGCTTGGTGTAGAATTTATTATGGCGGATGTGAAAACAATCGAGGATTTAGGCGCAACGAAAACAGTTCATACAGATGAGGGTGACTTTGAAGCAAAGGCAGTTATCCTGGCAACTGGTGCAACTCATGCAATGCTTGGTGTGGAAGGTGAGATGAAGCTTGCCGGTATGGGCGTTTCTTATTGTGCAACCTGTGATGGTGCTTTTTTTAGGGGCAGAACGGTAGCTGTTGTAGGTGGCGGCGATGTAGCTGTTGAGGATGCCATTTTCCTTGCAGGATTATGTAAGAAGGTGTATTTAATTCACAGAAGAGATTCCTTAAGGGCAGCAGATAGCCTGCAGAAGAAATTGCTGTCTCTTCCAAACGTGGAAATCCTGTGGAATAGTGAGGTTACAAAGATTCAGGGAGAAGATATGGTAGAATCCCTGGTCGTTTTAAGGAAGCAGGAAAAGAAAGAACAGGTATTGGAAGTAAACGGTGTATTTATTGCTGTAGGAATTTTGCCAAATACAGAGAGTTTTAGAGGACTTGTGGATATGGATGAAAAGGGATATATCATGGCAGATGAGTCCTGTATAACATCAGTTCCCGGCATTTTTGCAGCGGGAGACATTAGAAAGAAAGCATTAAGACAGATTATTACGGCAGTCGCAGATGGTGCAAATGCCATAAATTCTGTTCAGAATTATTTTATATAGAAGTAAGAATCCTTTTGTAGTGATACAGAAGGATTCTTTTTATTGTACTTCTTTCCGGTATTTGGCAGGTGTTATGCCGGTTTGCTGTTTGAACTGGCGGAAAAAGTGGACTTGGCTGGAATATCCGGAGGTTTCCGCAATCTGTTCCATGGAAAGAGAAGTTGTTTCCAGAAGATATTTGGCATAATCAATTCGCATCTGAATGAGATCCTGCTGAAAAGAGATGCCAAAGAAATTGGTATATAAGTGTTGGAAATAATATTCACTAATTCCCATTTCTTTTGCATGCTCTTGAATCGTATGTTTCTGAGCAACAGAATTTTGCAGGGTCAGCCTCAGATTTTGTAATTGCATCTGAAAGGAAGTATTTTGGATAAAATCATCTCTGGTTTGAAAATCAGTAAGCAGATGATTAAGAAGTACCGTAAATAAAGCATTGATATTCTGTTGGGCACAGGTAGAAGAACCATAAGAAGACTCCCAGAGAATCTGGCGTATATAAAAGGAATAAACGTCAATGTTTTGAATGGAAAAAACTTGATTTGTTATGGTGTGGTAGTGCTTAGCACAGGCTGCATCTTCCATTGCAAAATGCAGCCAGTCATCGGTATAGGTGCCATTTGGATTACCATAGGAATAGGGCGTATCCGGAGCAAAGAGAATGGCGCTTCCAGGAGCTGCGGTATATGGTTTGCCCTTAATCATGAATTCGCCATAAGATTTTATGATTAAAATTACATAATTGTTAAGTCCGTTTGGACGTGAGATTTGAAAGCCCTTTGTGTGACTGGTGTTGCAGCCACCTTTGATTGCATGAAACATAAGAAGTACTCCTTTATTGCATAGCAGGATATGTTAGTTTTTACGCATTATATGATATTATAATAATTTCGTCAATACGGTAAGATAAAGTTATTATTAAGAGAAGAACAATATAATGGAGGAATGCAGGAAATGAAAGTATTAGAAGCAAAAGAACAGGAATGGGCACAAAAGGTGGCTCAAAAGATAAAAAAGAAAATGATACAGGTTGCAGACAGAAGTCGTCATAAAGTGCCATATACAACACAAAATGGAGTACATAATGATTTGACAGAAACGGATATATGTTGGTGGACCAATGGTTTCTGGGGAGGTATGATGTGGCAGCTTTATGCAGCGACCAAGGAGGACATTTATCAGGAGAATGCCTTGGAACTGGAGCAGAAATTGGATGCCTGCCTTATGAGTCATATCGGAATGGATCATGATAGTGGCTTTCGTTGGTTGCCCACAGCAGTAATTCATTATCGTTTA
The DNA here is from genome assembly GCA_964445375.1 of uncultured Roseburia sp. Taxonomy (GTDB): domain Bacteria; phylum Bacillota; class Clostridia; order Lachnospirales; family Lachnospiraceae; genus COE1. The sequence goes on along the minus strand of CAYUKO010000091.1, from coordinate 2,866 downwards.
ACGGGAGATAAAGACGCATTTAATCGAGGAATCCTTGCAGCAGATAATCTGCTTGGAAGATATAATATAGTAGGAAAGTTTATTCGCGCATGGAATGATAATAAGGATGGAAGTAAGGCAGGATGGGCAATTATTGACTGCATGATGAATCTTCCTCTTTTGTATTGGGCATATGAAGAGACAAAAGATCTAAGATATCTACATGTCGCGACAGCACATGCAGAGACTGCAAGAAGATACTTTGTGCGTGAAGATGGCTCTGTGAATCATATTGTTGAGTTTGATGCACTTACTGGAGAATTTGTAAGGACTTATGGTGGACAAGGCTGTGAGGTTGGATCTTCCTGGACAAGAGGGCAGGCATGGGCATTATATGGTTTTGCACTTAGTTATCTTCACACGAAAAATGATATTTATCTGGGAACAGCGAAAAAGATTGCGAATTATTTCATTGCTAATACGCCAAAGTCTGGTCTGATTCCGGTAGATTTTAGACAACCTTTGGATTGTACATGGGAAGATTCGACAGCAGCAGCAATTGCATCCTGTGGTATGCTCGAAATAGCAAAATGTGTAGAGGAGCCAGAGAGGAAGCTTTATCAGGATGCAGCACTTAAGCTGCTGCATGCATTGGAAGAAAACAGATGCAACTGGTCAGAGAGTTGTGATCATATTGTGGAAAAATGCACGGCAGCATATCATGATAAAGAGCATGAGTTTTCTATTATCTATGGTGATTATTATTTTATAGAAGCAATCTGGAAGCTGACAGGTGAAGAAGTATTTATATGGTAAAAATAAGAAAATTATGGCGATTATAGTAATTTTACACAAATTAGTCAACATAATTTTGGCGTCCATGGTAAAAAATGGTTAAGTACCTACCTTGACAATTATTAAGCAATATGTTATTTTATTTCCTGGGTGTAATAAATTTGTAATAAATCACACTTCAAGGAGTAAAACATGAATAAGAACGGCATAAGAATAGCAGCATGTGCGCTTGCTGGAACTTTTGCTCTTTCTGGATATCATACTTCCTTACAAGCGAAGATTAATACATCATCCCTAGTACCAGCTGCTGGTGTAGCTGTAGTTCTTGAAGAAGGAACTACCATACAGGAGCTGACACAGGAAGTGATTCAGAATATAGCATATTTGGAAAGTGCTTCTGGAATTCAACCTAACATAGTAATTGCGTCGGAAAAGGTTGCTTTGGCAGAAATGCCAACAACGGAAGTTTCCAGCGAAGTTGAAGAAACTCAAGAGTCCGAAGAAAGCAGTGAAACAGGAACGACAGAGTTAGCAAGTGATGTTGAATTCAGAACAAGCGCAGGGTTTTCTGCTTCAGAGGTAGCAGAAACAAGTGTTACAGAGACAGAAGAAACAATAGAAACAGAAAATGTTGAGACAGAAGCTGTTTCAGAAACAGAAGAGGAAACGACACAGACAGAAGAAGAACAGGATTTCAGAGGTCTTGTTATTGCTCAGGTAAATAATTACGTAAATGTAAGAAGCATGCCGAGTGAAGAAGGTGAAATCGTTGGAAAGCTTTACGATAAGTCTGTAGGTGAGTTTGTAGAAGAAAAAGACGGATGGTATAAAATTATATCTGGAAACTGTGAAGGATATGTAAAAGCAGAGTATTGTGTAACAGGAGATGATGCGCAGGCTCTTGCAAAGAAAGTAGGAACTACTTACGCAATTGTAAATACCACAACGTTGAAGGTAAGACAGGAAGCAAGCACAGAGTCAAGTGTACTTGGTCTTGTTCCAATCGAGGAAGAACTGGTTGTTGTAGAAGAACTCGATGGATGGGTTAAGATTGAGATTGAAGAAGGCGAAGGCTATGTTTCCAGAGAATATGTTAATTTAAGAACAGATTTCGTTCATGCAGAATCTAAGGCAGAAGAAGAAGCAAGACTTGCAGAAGAAGCTCGCGAACGCGAAGAGGCAAGAGCAGCAGCTCAGGCAGCGGAAGCAGAGAGAGCAGCTCAGAATCAGCAGGCGCTTGTTCAGAAGCAGGAGCAGACACAGGCAGTTGTAGAAGCAGCACAGACAACCGTTGCTTCCACACAGGGAAGCGAAATGGGTAAGGCTGTTGCAGATTATGCAGTACAGTTTGTTGGTAATCCATATGTATATGGAGGAACCAGCCTTACAAATGGAACTGACTGCTCAGGATTTGTTATGAGTGTATATGCAAACTTCGGTGTTAGCTTACCACATTCTTCATCTGCACAGAGAGGCAGAGGATATGATGTTGGTGGTATTGAGAATGCACAGCCAGGTGATATTGTATGTTACTCAGGCCATGTAGGTATCTACATTGGAAACGGACAGATTGTTCATGCTAGTACTGCTAAGACAGGCATTAAGATTTCTAATGCAACTTACAGAAATATTTTATCCGTAAGAAGAATATTCTAACATAAATGGAAAATGCAAAGAGATATCGAAAGGTATCTCTTTTTTCTTTTCTTTTGCGTAGAAGAAGAGGAAAAAAGATGACATAATAGGTGGATTCATAATGAAGATAAGGGTTGGTCAAGATGCACAAAAAAATGATGAATACCAAGAAAAAACGAACCGTCATTTTTTTATACGTTCACAAGATATCCACATGAAATAAACCCTGAAAAGACTTGAAATTGACTTATACACCGAGTTATCCACATTATCCACATGGTTTTTCGCTTTTTTGATGTGGAATATTATCTGAAAAGAACCAAACAACTGTTTTGTAAATAAATGATAAAATTGCCAAAAAGCGAGAAAAGTAATTGACACAAATAATGTCGAAAAAAGCATAAAAATTCCAAAACATTTCTAAAAAAATAAATATATATAGCAAAAAATATTGAAA
>CAYUKO010000090.1:0-16060 GCA_964445375.1 uncultured Roseburia sp. | reverse complement strand
AGCAGGATCACCTAACTTCATAACAGCACCCTTACCATACTGTCTCTCAATCTGCACAAGTGCCGCATCCAATGCTTTTAATTTTTCTTCTCTTTCCATATCTGGTCTCCTTCTCCTTTTAGAACAAACGTTCATCATGTGTTTATAATAAAACATCTGTTCGTTTTTGTCAATACATATTATTTTTTTACTTAAAATTGTGGGGGAATCAAGTTACTGTTTATACCGTAACAAAATTAGGGAAGAGCTCCCATAGATTAACTCTATCGTGTCTTATGCAAACTTTTTTCGTTTACCTGTTTACCTTATCACAACTTCATAAATCCTACAAGTATCCTCCAAACGATTTTAAAAATATTTTAAAAAGTGATGAATAAAAAGAGCTCCCAACCCGGCAGTACCGGATCAGAAGCCCTATTATCCTACATCTTGCCATCAAGCAAAACGTTCTTATTCTTTACTACATAGTCAACCAGTGAAACCACGGTCAGAATCAATGCAATCCACATAATAATCTGTGTCAGAAGATTCAGCGCCGGAATATTCGCAAGCATGAGACACACCATAATCATTTGGAAAGTGGTCTTAAACTTGCCCCAATAACTTGCTGCGATGACAACATGATTATCAGATGCAACCAGACGAAATCCACTGATGATAAATTCCCTGCTGATAATAATGATAACAACCCAGGAAGGAATTCTTCCCATTTCAATCAGACAAATCATGGCTGAACATACCAGAAGCTTATCTGCCAACGGGTCCATGAATTTTCCAAAGTTTGTTACAAGATTATATTTTCTTGCAATCTTGCCATCCAATAAATCGGTAAGACTTGCGATAATAAAAATCACAAGCGCAATATAATCCGTATATTTTATAGCCCCACCTAAAATTGCTGAGAGCCAGCCCCACTGTGCATATCCGCCAAGTAAAAGCACTACAAACGGAATAATTAATATCACTCTAAAAACAGTAAGTTTATTCGGTAAATTCATGGTCAATCTCTCCTATCAAGTCGTATTCATAAGATCCTGTAATCTTTGCACGTACAAAATCTCCTGTCATCAATTCTTCACTCGTCTGGATAAATAAGAAGCCATCTACATTAGGCGCATCCTTGTAGGTACGAGCCACATAGGCATGTTCATCCGGTACTTTCCCTTCAATCATGGCAAGCACGGTTCTGCCAATCATGCCTTCCGCCTTTTCAAATGCTATCTCCTGCTGAAGTTCCATAATATCCGCCTGTCTGTCCGTCTTGATCTCTTCCTCTATCTGATCTGCAAACATCGCTGCCGGCGTATCTTCCTCCGAAGAGTATGTGAATACACCCAGTCTGTCAAATTCCATTTCATCCACAAAGGCAAGAAGTTCTTCATGATCTTCCTGTGTTTCACCCGGAAATCCAGTAATCAATGTTGTTCGAAGGCAGATATCAGGAATCGCCTTACGAAGCTTTTCTACCATTTCACGAAGCTCCTGCTGATTGGTTCTTCTACCCATTCTCTTTAAGATACGATCTGACGCATGTTGAATAGGAATATCAAGATAATTACAAATCTTATCTTCTGTACGAATGGTTTCAATCAGTTCATCTGTAATTTCTTCCGGATAGCAATAAAGGATTCTAATCCAGTACAGACCATCTATCTCACATAACTTATGAAGCAGCTGTGACAGGCTCTTTTCACCATATAAATCTTTACCGTAAAGTGTCGTTTCCTGTGCTACAAGAATCAATTCTTTTGCACCAAACTCCACAAGTTTCTTTGCCTCTTCCACAAGACTGTCCATCGGAATAGGAATATCAAGATAATTACAAATCTTATCTTCTGTACGAATGGTTTCAATCAGTTCATCTGTAATTTCTTCCGGATAGCAATAAAGGATTCTAATCCAGTACAGACCATCTATCTCACATAACTTATGAAGCAGCTGTGACAGGCTCTTTTCACCATATAAATCTTTACCGTAAAGTGTCGTTTCCTGTGCTACAAGAATCAATTCTTTTGCACCAAACTCCACAAGTTTCTTTGCCTCTTCCACAAGACTGTCCATCGGAATACTTCTGTAATTTCCACGTACTTTTGGAATAATGCAGTAAGAACAATGTTTATCGCAGCCTTCTGCAATCTTTAAATATGCATAGTGACCACCTGTTGTAACCATACGTTTCTTATCATAAACAGGCTTTCTGTTAATATCTTCTATGTGATTATGTCCTTGTCCTTCCAGCACCTCTTCCAGTGCCTCAACAATACTGTCAATTGCTGTCGTTCCAACGATAGCATCAACCTCTGGAATCTCTTCCTGAATCTCTTCTCTATATCGTTGTGCCAGACAACCTGCAACGATAAGTGCTTTGATATCTCCATTCTTTCTTAGCTCCGCCATTTCAAGAATGGTATTGATACTTTCTTCCTTGGCATCATTAATAAAGCAGCATGTGTTGATAACAACAGCATCTGCTTCATTTTCATCATCTGTTATGGAATATCCTTTACCGGTCAGCATTCCCAGCATCATTTCTGTATCAACCAGATTCTTATCGCATCCCAGTGAAATAAATAATATCTTCATAAACTTCCTTAATCTTCTGGCACAATCTTAATCTTACCTTTGTTCAGTTCATCAATTGCTACTGATAAAGGCTTGGTCTGCTTGGTTGCAACAAGGGCTTCTTCTCCGCCAATCAGCTGTCTTGCTCTCTTAGAAGTTGCCATAACGATAGAATAACGGCTGTTAACAACTGGTGCTTCACCTGGTTCAACCTCGCTGTTTACTACTCTCATTAAATCTGTGTAAGATGGATGTAACATATATATATACCTTTCCTTTCTTAAATGGGACCACTCTATTTGGAGCAGTCGTCTATTCTTCTTCCAATTCCTGTTCTGCCTTCGATGCAGAATCTCCTAAATCCGCCTGTGCTCTTCCGGCAATCGTTTCCGGCAGCAACGCAGATAATACCACCTGACTGTTTTCCATTACCAGAACAGCCTTGGTCTTTCGTCCCTGTGTCGCATCAATAACTCTGCCTTCTTCTTTTGCTTTTTGAACAAGACGCTTTACCGGTGCTGAATCCGGTCCGACAATTGCTATAATCTTAGCTGTATTAACAATATTCCCAAATCCAATGTGAATCAACTTATCCAATGTTGTTCCTCACTTTGCTTATTCAATATTCTGAATCTGCTCTCTTACCTTCTCAATTTCCGTCTTGAGTTCGATACCTCTATTGGAAATATCAAGGTCATTGGCCTTTGAAAGAATCGTATTAGCCTCTCTGTTCATTTCCTGCGCAATAAAGTCAAGCTTACGTCCAATGCTTCCGCCATCGATTAATGTCTGCTTTGTCGTTTCAATATGACTCTTTAAACGAACAATCTCTTCGTCCACACATACCTTATCTGCAAAAATAGTAACCTCTGTCAAAAGTCTGTTTTCGTCAACTGCAGCATCTCCAAGTAATTCCTTTACCTTATCCTCCAGCTTCTTACGATATTCATCCATAAGCTGTGGTGAACGCTCTTCAATAAATGCTACATGCTCCAGCATACCGTCAAGCTTGGCAACCAAATCATCAGCAAGGTTCTGTCCTTCCTTAATTCTGGTTTCAACAAAGCTCTCCGCTGCCCCATCAATCGCTTTGGATAATACTTTCCAGATTTCCTCTTCATCTACCATCTGTTCTTCCATAGAGAACACCTCTGGATATCTTGATAAGGTAGATACACGGATGTCATCATCCAGACCAAATTCTGCTGACATCTCTCTGAGATATTTTAAATATTCAGCTGCAAGCTCCTTATTATATTTGATACATACATTATTCTCAGAAAAATCCTCATAGGAAATAAAAATGTCGATTTTTCCACGCTGCACATAATTCTTTAATTCGTTACGAATGGAGCTTTCAAAGAAACTCAGTTTCTTAGGCATCTTAATATTCACATCAAGATATCTGTGATTTACTGATTTCATCTCGACAGTAACTTTACGATTACCCTCTTCAACCTCACATCTGCCGAATCCTGTCATACTTTTTATCATGTCAATCCCCCTGACTGCAACAAAAGCGTCAAGTCATCATGGTCTTCGGTGACTGCACTTCATTATTTCGTTAACATGCCCATTATGAACATGTTCGCATATTCTATGACATTATAGAATAATCCGCCCTCTTAGTCAACAAAATTCCCTCGAATCGCCCTTGATTTTCTTTCCAATTTAACTCTTACTGCTTGAAAGAACATAGGAAAAATGCTATTGTAATGTAGCTGTCTGCAATATTTCTTTTAACCTTATTATTATATTGTTCACCAGACAGCATGGAGGAGCTTCGATTATTATGAAAAAAAAGAAATCACAAAAAAATGCAAAATCTGCTTTCAGCCGGAAAGCATTCACACCAAAGATTATATGGTTCATCAGAAACATTATCCCAATGATTCTGTTTCCTATCGTAACATTTTATCTTTTCGAATGGTATACGCATAACCCTTGGGAAACCATGAAAATACGCATCCAGTTTCTGAATATTTTCTTCTTTGAGCTGGTCATGGTTCTCTTACTTATGCTATTTGGAAAGCTCAAAACGGCACTTATTACAGAGACTGTTTTCTTCATGATTTACGGTCTTGCTAACTTTTATGTCCTTTCCTTCCGTTCTGCCCCGATTATGCCATGGGATATTTATTCTCTGAAAACGGCTGCCAGTGTTTCTGATAATTTCAGTTATGCTCTTGGGAAAGAAACCATCTTTGTACTGATAGGCTTTCTCATTCTGATTCTTCTTGAGTGGCAGACCACGTTGAAAATAAGCAAAAAATGGCAAATAAGAGTAGGAGGAGTTCTTGCCTCTCTTTGCGTTTTATTTGGCTTTGTTCATATGCTTCATCAGGACAGCACTGTTACCAGATTCAAGCTGTATGACAAGCTCTTTACCCCCAGTGTTATGAGCAAGCGCGATGGAACAGCCGTTGCTTTTCTCATGGAATTGGAATACCTGACCATTGATAAACCGGATAACTACAATAAAACAGCCGCCAAAGAACTTCTGGCTTCCTACCAGCAGGAAACATCCGAAACACCGGAAAAGACACCAAACATCATTGTGATTATGAATGAAGCCTTTTCTGACTTATCCGTTCTTGGTGACTTTGAAACCAATGAAGACTATATGCCTTTTGTACATTCTCTTATGGAAGGCGAAAACGAAAACACCATTTCCGGTTATCTGAACGTATCCGTTCTTGGTGGAAATACTGCCAATACGGAGTTTGAGTTCCTTACCGGAAACACCATGGCATTCCTGCCTCAGGGAAGCGTTGCTTACCAACAATATGTACATGGCGAACTTCCTACTATGGCTTCCCTCCTTCGTGATTATGGATATGAAACCGTTGCTATGCACCCTTATAACAGCACTGGTTGGGATCGTAATACCGTATACCCTGACTTTGGTTTTCAGGAATGCTATTTTATCAGAGACTGGACGAATCCGGAAAAGATTCGCAAATACGTAAGCGACAGGGCTTGTTACGAGAAAATTATTGAACAGTATGAGGCAAAAGATGCCAATACCCCTTTATTTGTGTTTAATGTAACCATGCAGAACCATTCTTCCTACAGCGAAGAATTTGACAATTTTAAACCTGACATTACGGTGAATGGTACCAGTTCCAAAGTTTTGCCAAATTATCTGTCCTTAATGAAGATTTCTGACGAAGCAATCAAAGAACTCATAGACTATTTCTCCGCAGAGGAAGAAGAAACCCTTATCGTTTTCTTTGGAGATCATCAGCCTACCGATTCTGTTGCTTCCCCAGTCTGGAAGTTAAATGGTAAATCAGCAAACTCTTTATCTCTGGAAGAAGAAGCTCTACGTTATAAGGTTCCTTTCTTCATCTGGACAAACTACGATATTGAAGAAGAAACCAATGTGGAAACCAGCCCAAACTTCCTTGGTAATAAGGTTTTAGAAACAGCTGGAATCCCATTGTCTGATTATCGAAATTTCCTTGCAGGATTGGAAGAACATTATCCTGTTATTTCTTCCATCCGTGCAGAAGATGCAAACGGCAACAGTTACGAAATCAAAGAAGTGGAAGAAGAATTAAATGATTATGCGATTCTTCAGTACTTCTATCTGCTAGATTAAAGAATAATACTTTTACGGAGGTCCAAAAAGCATCATGAATACAAAAAAGAAGCAACCGAAAAAATCTCTTGATAAACTGTACCTGGCAGCTTTTCTTCTGCCAGTACTGATTATGCTGATTATTTTTATTGCCCAGAAAATCTTTCCATTTGGCGATCGTTCTTTTCTGAACATTGATATGTACCATCAGTATTTTCCTTTCCTCGTAGAATTCTACCACAAGATAAAAAACGGCGAGAGTCTGTTTTATTCCTGGAATACTGGAATTGGTTCTAATTTTCTGGCACTATATGTATATTATCTTGCCACCCCGACTAATTGGCTTGCCCTGCTCTGTCCGGAACAGTATCTTATGGAATTCATAACCTATATGGTTGTTATTAAAATTGGGCTTTGCGGGCTTTCCTTCACTTACTATATTCGAAAGCATTTCAAAACCGACAGCCCTATTATCTTATGTTTTGCTATCATGTATGCCCTTTCCGGTTACATGGCAGCATATAACTGGAATGTTATGTGGCTTGATTGCATTGTTCTTGCTCCTGTTATCATCTGGGGACTTGAGAAGTTGGTACATGAAGGTGCAAGCCGACTGTATTGCCTTACCCTGGCACTTGCCATTCTGTCCAATTACTATATCTGTATTATGATATGTATTTTCCTTGTCCTTTATTTCTTCGTTCTGTTATTTGCAAAGAATCCGGAATCTGGTGATACCTCAAAGCCTATCACCATCCCGCTATTGTGCAAGGTAAAATCATTCTACGGGAAAGCAATCCTTCGTTTTGGCGTGTATTCTCTCCTCGCAGGAGGTATGTCAGCCATTTTGCTCCTTCCGGAGCTTGCAGCGTTAAAATTCACAGAATTTACTGCTTTCAATTTCCCGGATGAGATTAAGACATACTTTTCCGTCATTGATATGCTGGCTAGACATTGCTTCAATGTAGAAATCGAAACAGGACTTGATCATTGGCCAAATATTTACTGCGGTGTTGCTGTATTTCTTCTGCTTCCATTGTATGTTCTGCAGAAAAAGATACCAATCCGTGAAAAAGCCGCTAAGCTTATCTTACTTGCATTTATCCTGATAAGCTTTTCAACCAATGTACTTAACTTTATATGGCACGGACTCAATTACCCAGATTCCTTACCTGCAAGACAGTCCTTTTTATATATTTTCCTGATGCTCACAATGTGCTTTGAGGCAGTCCTTTATATCAAGGAACAGTCACGTACAGAAATCATGAATGTATTCTTAGGCATTCTATTTCTTATTCTTTTATTAGAGAAATTAATTACCGAAGAAGCATTTTCCGGTGCAAGTTTCCTATTTACCGGCATTTTCCTGATATGCTATGGCACTTTGATCCATATGTACCGAAGTCAGGAGAATCTCCAAAAGCGAATCGCCATGATTGCCATTGTGATTATAGCACTAGAAGCTGGCTTTAACACCTACATGACCAGTTGTTCTACCGTATCACGAACCACTTATTTAGCAAACTATGATTCCTATCAGGAGTTAACTGAAAGAACAATGGAAAAAGAAAATGACTTCTTCCGATTCGAGAAATTTGCCAGAAGAACACAAAACGATGCCATGCTGATAGGTTTTCCTGCTGCATCCTATTTCTCTTCTACCTCAAATGCTTTGGTAAAAGATTTCTATGAGAAATATGGTATGAAGAGCAGCCGCGTTTACTATTGTTACGATGGTGCAACACCTGTTACTGCTGCCCTCTTAGCAAACCGCTATATGCTTTACACGCTCGACCGCGGCTATGATAATCTGTTTGAATTAGTTGATACAGAAGATAAGCTGTATTTATACCGCAATAAGTACAGTCTTCCATTAGGCTATATGATTTCAGGAGCTTCCGTTTCCTCAACCGATATGGATACGATAACAGCTCATCATAATGCATTAACAGACAGCACTTCTGTTTCCACCGTTACAAACAGCACTTCTTATGAAGAAGATGCGTTTGAAGAATTGTTCACGAGTGCTAATGAAATTGAAGAAAATCTTCATGACAGTGATGATTACAACAAGTCCCTCAACCCGCTTGAAAGACAGAATCAATTGGTATCTCAGCTTGGCGTTGATTCGAATGTCTTTATACCAGTTAACGTAGAGCAAAGTACCAGCAACGCAACCATTACAGTAGAAGAGTCAGGTCACTACTATGCATATACAAGAAATACCAAGATTGATATTATTAAAATGACCGCCGAAGAAAGTTCCAAGGATTATAAGGATATCAAGAAAAAGTATATTCTTGACTTAGGCTATCATGAAGCAGGTTCTACTATTTCTCTTTCTTCTAAAAATGGAGAAACCTTAAATCTTGTAGCATACGTAGTAAATGAAACTGCTCTTGCTGAATTTATTGATTTATTAAGTGCTCAGACAATGACCGTAGATTCCTATGACGATACTCATATCGAAGGTCATATTACGGTCACGAATCCAGGACAGTTAGTATTGTCTGTTCCTTATGAACCGGGCTGGACAATGCTCGTTGATGGCAAAGAAGTTTCTATTGATTTATTTGAAGATACTTTCATGAGTGTTTATTTAACACAAGGAGAACACACAATATCACTCTCCTACTTCCCTGAAGGCTTTATTCCAGGAATCATCATTTCACTCATCTGTGCCGCAATCTATATTGCCATGGAACTTTATATGAAGCACAAGAAGAAAAAATAGCTTCTAACATAAAAACTGGCGTTACTTTCATGAAGTAACGCCAGTTTTTATTATTTTACTTTATTTTACTTATAAACCAAAGCATATGCTGTTGTTGGTGTATCCGTTTCAAAAGTAATGGTACTATCATTTGCATCTAAATCATCATAGATATTTACAACGCCATAACCGATAGCCAATAAGCGGAAGCTTCTTCCTACCTGTCTGTATTTCTCCGGTATCGTCAGGACATACTGTAAGGTTGTGTCTGTCTTCTCCACTTTCTTATTGTTCTTCTCTACAACAATACTATAAGTCGTTGCAAAATTATAATCTCCTATAAATGCTGCATAAGCTTCGTAGCATGCTTTACCAGGATATCTTCTCTGTGCAGAAACCTTTAAGGAATGATCCGGTGTAGCATCTGATAACTTTAAAATTGGAGTAGCAACATTACCATTTCCATTATTGTATACCTCATTCCAAGGTGCATCTTCATCCGTTGCCCAATATACATTGCAAATAGATGGATTTACACTTGTCTGGAATGCAACCGCACTCTTCTTATCATCAAGAATATATGCCGCACCCATCGTATTGGTCTGTGCAAATGCCTGAATACTGTCAAGACTGGTATATGGAATCGTTCCAATCATCTCAGTCCTTGTCTGACCACCGGTAATTCTAAAAATCGGCATGTAAGAAATTCCCTCAAAGCAAGTACTATCTTTGATAAAAGTCTGTGTATCAATAATAACATGCTTGATATTCTTCATCCCATAAAATGCATATTTACCAATCGAAGTAATGGTACTGTCAATACTTAAATATTCACAGGATGATGTATGCCATGGTCGTTCATATAACTTCCAATAGTCACAATCCGGAATCTCACCTGTTCCTGATATTCGAATCATATTATTGGCAATCTGAACCTTAATGTCTGTTCCCTGTAAATAATGCCATCCATTTCCCTGATTCACCCACGTATAGCTTGTTGTTTCATCCGCTGCCTTTACCGTTGTAACAGGCGCCACCGTAAAAGTTAATACTGCTGCCAATGCAACAGCCATGAATTTCTTTAATCTAATTCCCACTTTTATTCTCCTTTCCTCTCCCAGACAATTTGCTACTTTAAGTGTAGCTTTAAAAGAAGAATTTGTCAATCTATCCAAACAATTCCTTTTCTTACTTTTCTTCTACAATCTTCAACGCACTAATGTCAGAATCTATCACTAACGAATAGTTCGTATAATATACAACAAATCCTGGTTTGGAACCATTCGGTTTCTTTACGTTTTTCTTCTGGGTATAATCTATTTCTACCTTTTCCTGCCCTCTGGACTGTGAATAGTATGCTGCAAGTCTTCCAGCCTCTTCATAAGCTCTGTCTGTCATTTCAGCACCATTCGTTTTCACAACAACATGGGAGCCTGGAATTCCCTTGGCATGAAACCACCAGTCATTACCTGTCGCAAATTTAAAGGTTAATTCTTCATTTTGATAATTATTCTTTCCCACATAGATATCAAATCCATCACTACTGATATAATGAAATGGTTTACTGGTAATTCTTTCCTTCTTTGTTCCACCTTTTCTGCGGATATAGCCACTCTCAATAAGTTCTTCCTTAATCTGTACAAGGTCTTCCTCTCTAAGAGCAATATCAAGAGAAGTATTCACCGACTGCAAATGATCGATTTCAGCCTTGGTTTCCTGTGTCAGAGTCGTTAATGCCTCACAAGTTCTCTTAAGCTTTTGATACTTATCAAAATACTTCTTTGCATTTTCTCCCGTTGTAAGCGTAGGGTCAAGGGGAATCGTTATCATTTCATTGTTATAGTAATTCAAAGCCTCCATCGACTTGGCCCCCGGCTCAACACCATAGCCGTAAGCATTCAGAAGTTCTCCATAGATTCGATACTTTTCTCTCTTTTCCGTATCCTGAAGCTGCTTCATCTGCAAATCGTATTTCTTAACATTACGTTCCAGTGCAGTTTGCACAATCCTTCGTAAGTCTACCGAACGCTGCCTGATTCTTGTTACCAGATTCTTCTCCGCATAATAGTGCTCCAAAAGTTCTGAAACACTATCATAAAGAACGGTCTGTTCTTCCTGATACGAAGTAAGTCGTATTACCGCATATTCCTTTGGCTGCTTATTCTCATATACAACATTTGGTGTAAAAACGCCTTCCTTCACATCCTGTAAGATACTCCAAAATACATCCGAAAGAGCATCTAGTTCTTCCCCTGTCATATCTGTCACGGGTTTATCTGCATCCATTTTTGCACGATAACATACTTCATGCGCAATACAAGGAGAGATACCGGTAAATCCCAGATAAACTGCCTTAAATGCCGGAGCGTTGCTCTTTTTCAGCGCTTCCTCCATTTCTTCTCTGCTAACCTGCATAGGGTCCAATTTGTCCTGCGTCTGTGGTATAAAGTATTCCCTGCCCGGAAGCACTTCTCGCACAGAGCTTACCATTCCTGAAATATGCTTGATACTGTCAATAATCATATTCTTATCATCATAGAAAATGATATTGCTGTGTTTTCCCATAAGCTCAATTGCCAGATATTTACGACAAATATCACCCATTTCATTCAAATGTTCCAGTTCCAGTTTTACAATTCGTTCTAACCCTGGCTGTGTAACGGATATGATTCTTGCATTCTGCAAATGCTTTCTTAACAGCATACAGAAATTCGGTGCAGTCATGGGACTTGGTTTATTGGTATCGGTCATATAAATTAGTGGAAGCGATGCATCTGCAGACATCAAAACTCTTACCTGTCCACCCTGATTCTTAATTGTCAGAATCAGTTCATCCTTCTCAGGCTGTGCTATTTTATAAATCCTGCCTCCTGTTATCTTTTCATCAAGCTCTTTTACAATGCCTGCTATCGTCATTCCATCAAATGCCATATTTTAAACCTCCAAAATACTTTATGCTGTTTCGTACATAAAGTGAGCCACCTCTTTGAGAAGTGGCCCATTTCTTCTTTCTTATATAAATTACAAATTATCCTATTAACCAGTCATACATTTCCTGATATTTTGCTGCTGATACGCTCCATGAATAATCCGTTGCCATTGCACGGTCAACAATCTTATTCCAATCACGTTTCTTATCATAGTAAATCTTCTCCGCATAACGAATTGTTGCCAACATTTCATGCGCATTATAATTGGAAAAGCTAAAGCCTGTTCCTTTGCTTTCATATTCATTATATGGCTCAACGGTATCTTTGAGTCCACCCGTTTCACGAACAATTGGAATCGTTCCATAACGTAAAGACATCAACTGACTTAAGCCACATGGCTCAAATAATGACGGCATTAAGAACGCATCACAGGAAGCATAGATTCTATGGGAAAGCTCCTCGGAATAATAAATATTTGCAGAAACCTTGCCATGATACTTCCAATCAAAATGACGGAACATATTCTCATACTGTTCTTCACCAGTACCAAGTACAACTAACTGAATATCATCCTGGCTAAGCATCTCGTCCATGATATATGCAACTAAATCCATGCCCTTCTGGTCTGTAAGTCTTGATACAATACCAATCATCATCTTCTTGTCATTTTCTTCTAAGCCAAGCTGCTTCTGTAAGTCTCTCTTATTCTTAATCTTTTCTTTTCTGAAGTTACCTGCATTGTATTTACGAATAATATATGGATCTGTTTCCGGATTATACTGATCATAATCAATACCGTTAACAATACCTCTTAAATCATTACTTCTTGCATTCAACAAGCCTTCAAGCTTCTCACCATAGAAAGCAGTCTTAATCTCTTCTGCATAAGTCTGGCTTACAGTTGTAATCGCATCTGCATAGGTAAGTCCACCTTTGAGCAAATTCGCATCCTTGAAATAAGCAAGCTTATCCGGTGCAAAATATGAACTATCAAGACCTGTAATATTCTTAACGGTCTTAATATCATATACACCCTGGAATTTCAGATTATGAATTGTCATAACTGACTTAATGCCACGATAGAATTCACCTTCGGCAAATCTTTCCTTAAGATATACAGGAATAATACCTGTCTGCCAATCGTGACAATGAATCACATCTGGTCTAAAATCAATAACCGGAAGAATGGATAATGCTGCCTTAGAGAAAAAGACAAACTTAGAAAGCTCCTCTACCACATTATCTCCATACGGTTTGAATCCATTAAAATACTTCTCATTATCAATAAAGTAATAAGTAATACCTTCATACTGTGCTTCCATAACGCCAACATACTCGTTCTGTCCAAGAAAGTCCATATAGAAATGCGTTCTATACTGCATCATGGATTTCATTTCTTCCTTCATGCACATGTACTTTGGCAGAATTACCCTCGCATCAAAATATCTCTTATCAAAATACTTCGGCAATGAACCTACAACGTCTGCAAGTCCTCCTGTCTTAATAAACGGTACGCCTTCTGATGCCACAAACAAAATTTTTTTCATAATAATACACTAAACCCCTTCTCATTAGCATTCCTTTGGAAAGCCATATTTTCTATTAAAGATGTGTTTATTATACAACATATATGGTTATGATGTAAAGAAGAGACTCTTTGATAAATTGTAATCTTGCAAAATTATTCTCGATAATGCAGTCTGATTTTATCTGTAATGAGCGCAATAAATTCTGAATTTGTGGGTTTTCCCTTTCCGATACTGATTGTATACCCAAATAGAGAATCTAAGGTTTCCATATTTCCTCTGCTCCATGCGACCTCTATGGCATGTCTGATTGCTCGCTCGACGCGGCTTGAAGTCGTCTGATACTTCTTGGCAATCGTCGGATACAGGATTTTGGTAATCGAATTCAACATTTCGCCATCTCTTACCGACATCATAATCGCTTCACGTAAGTATTGATATCCTTTTATATGTGCCGGAACACCGATTTCGTGAATCATATCTGTAACATCCTTCTCTAAATCGTGCCCTTTATCGATTCGTTTTTCCTGCATCTCTTCCTTCACATTTTTTTTCCCTGATGGTACTGTAATCATAATCTGGAATTCTTTATCCTTTGTAATCAATTCGCTTAGCATCCTAAACATCCTCTCGCTGTCCTGTGTTGTCACTACCTTGAGCTGTTCCATATGTCTGCCTCCATTCTCATTGATCACTCAAATTCATACCTTGTGATTGCCTCTTGTCATCTTACATTCAACTCCCCAATCGGGCATTGAATGACGAAATCCGCTAAGATTTGGCAAGGTCAATTATATAAGAATGTCAAATTATCATGCAACCATTACTTATCGCAGTATTCTTCCTTATATGAAACATTTTGCTATTTTCTCCCATATAATGCAAAATTCTAACGTAATATGCTGTAACTCATCGTCAGAAAAAGAAAAAAGCCTTCCGAAGCTTTTGCCTCCGAAGACCTTTTACCGTATTCATGTTTATTCTGCAAAATTCTTTAAATCCTGTGCCAGCCTATAAGTTCCTTCAATAACACTTCGTACCTGTTCCATTTCCTGAACGGCCTGCTCTGCAGTCTGTCTACCCTCTGTTGATGAAGCCGCAATCTCTTCACTGGTCGCAGACAGGTTGGATATATTCTCGGAAATCGTATTGGTGCTTTGTAAAATTGCTGTAATCACATTTTCCATAGAAGCTACTACCTCTGTTAATGCCTTCATTTCTACGTCTATGGACTCAAACTTATCTTTTGTCGTTTCAATCATCTCATTCTGTTCCCTAATAGAGCTTGCCGAATGTTCCATGCTTTCCACGGCTTTCTCTGCATCACTATTTAAGTCATTGATGATATCTGTAATCTTATTCGTAGCTTCTTTCGTCTGTTCAGACAACTGTCGGATTTCATCTGCTACTACTGCAAATCCTTTTCCTGCTTCACCTGCTCTTGCCGCTTCAATCGATGCATTCAATGCAAGTAAATTGGTCTGACTTGAAATGCTAAGAATGGTTGCAACAATCCCCTTTACTGCTTCCACTCTGTCATTCACCTGTTTGGTAGATTCTGCTGCAAGATTACTTGCCTGTTCTACATTTGCCGCCTGTTCCCTTAAACCTACTACCAGCTTAGCGCCTTCTGCAACCGTTTCCATCGTATGTTTCGACTTCTCAAGCATCTTAACCGTTTCCTGTTCTGCTGCATCTGTATTACTTTGAATCTCGCTACACATCATTGCCTGTTCCTGAATCGCTTCTGCCGTACTTCCTGTACTCTCTGCAATATTCGTCATTGCCTCATCATTTCGCTTTATGACATCAGAAAGTAAATCTAACTTCTCATTTACCATATCAAAATGCTTTACCAGATTGTCTGCTACTAAAAGCATCTTATCTGCCGCATCTTTCTGCACCTTGAGATTCTCTTCATTAAATGCCGTCAACGTGATACTTACATTATAAATAACACAGATTATAATAATGACAATAACCAAGTTAAAAATCATATCACCCTTATTCGGATGGTTTGTTACAAACAGTACAACTAAATGAATCAAATTTCCAACGATGGCAATTGTACCACCATAATATAAAAATCTCACATTCAGATAAATCGTACTTGCCGTCATTAAAGGTAGTGCATAAGCATATACCGTTGCCGTGTCACTTAGCAAAAGGAATATAAAATATACTCCTGCTGCCGTTCCCAAAAGTGCAATTGCCCTTTTCTTCCCATGCCAATTGGCTTTCATGGCATAACTCAATATAAACATACCTATTATTGAAACAACAATCATAATTATTTTTGAAATCGTAACACCTTGAAAAAGTTTCAATATCGTTACTGCTTCCATGATTATTAATTGAAGCATTACTACCGGATATACCTTTCCATTGGCGCGAGCATATTGTGATTCCGTCATTTCTATTTCCCTCCATCTTCTCTTTTCTATTCTATATTATGTCTAACTTTTTAAACCGTCACATTATAATTTTACAATTATTATAATTTATTTTCAAGTTTTCAAGTTAATATATTATTTATTCTGTCTTTATGTTTTATTATTTATCAAAGCAAGAACAATTTCTTCTTTTAAAATCAACATTAATTCATCTTTTTTACAAAAAACAGTTGACATTTTATGTAATAACTTGTATATTAAATGAGTCGGTTGCGACAGTAACTGATTCTAATGAATGTGGGATCTTAGCTCAGCTGGGAGAGCATCTGCCTTACAAGCAGAGGGTCACAGGT
>CAYUKO010000089.1:0-16207 GCA_964445375.1 uncultured Roseburia sp. | reverse complement strand
GAATGTTATCGTTGGTAAGTCTATTACAATCGATGAATTAATCGAAGACGAAGGATTTGAAGCTGTATTTATTGGTTCTGGTGCAGGTCTTCCTAAGTTCATGGGTATTCCAGGAGAGAACGCAAATGGTGTATTCTCTGCAAACGAATATTTGACAAGAAGCAACTTGATGAAGGCTTTCAACGAAGATTCCAATACACCAATTATGCGTGGTAAGAAAGTTGCTGTTGTTGGTGGTGGTAATGTAGCTATGGACGCTGCAAGAACAGCTCTTAGACTTGGTGCTGAGGTACATATTGTATATAGAAGAAGTGAAGAAGAACTTCCAGCCAGAGTAGAAGAAGTACATCATGCAAAAGAAGAAGGCGTTATTTTTGACCTTCTTACAAACCCAATTGAAATCTTAGAAGATGACAATAACTGGGTTAAGGGCATGAAGTGTGTGAAGATGGAGCTTGGCGAGCCGGATGCTTCAGGAAGAAGAAAGCCAGTTGAAGTACCAGGAAGCGAGTTCGAAATGGAACTTGATACTGTTATCATGTCTCTTGGAACTTCTCCAAATCCATTGATTTCTTCCACAACAGAAGGTTTGGAAATAAATAAGTGGAAGTGTATCGTTACAGATGAAGAATTTGGTAAGACCACTAAGGAAGGTGTTTTCGCTGGTGGAGACGCTGTTACTGGTGCAGCAACTGTAATTCTTGCAATGGGCGCTGGTAAAGCAGCAGCAAAGGGAATTCATAAGTATCTTTCAGAAAAATAAAATAACAGTGTACAGAGAGGAGAAGGGGTATGCCTTGGTGTCCAAAGTGTAAATGCGAATATAGAGAAGGCATTACTGAGTGTGCAGATTGTAAGATTTCATTGGTGGATGAATTACCACCAGATAGCGAGAATCCGTACTTAGAAGAGAATCAGATGCAGCAGATGGAACAGTGGGTATTAGAAGAAACGGAAGAACCAGTTGTTGCAGATGCAGAGCAGGATGTTGATATCGAAACAAAGATTAGAAACGCCAGAATGTCAGCAGCAACCGATCCTGTTAGAGTATATCAGGATAAGAAGTCAAAAGCGGAAGATTTCAAGAGTTCAGCATATACATTAATTATTGTTGGAGCAATTGGAATTATAGCATTGGTTCTTTTGGAACTTGGAGTATTCCCGTTTTCTCTTGCAGCGCCTGGAAAATATATTACTTACGGCGTAATGGGAACCATGTTCATGATATTTATTATTATGGGATTTAGTTCTTTTAAATCATCTAAGAAGTATGCTGATGAGGCAAAGACAGAGGATGATTTAACAAGCCGCATTAAGAGTTGGGCGTTAGAAAATGTTACAAAGGAAAGCATTGTAAAGCAAGCAGCATTGCCTGAACAGATGCCGGATGAAGTAAAATATTTTAAGTATTTTGAACTTGTAAAGAATGCAATCAAGGCAGAGTTCGGTGATATGAATGCATCCTACTTAGAATCTCTCTGTGAAGAATTATATAGTGAAATTTTTGAAGAGAATAATTAAATGAAAGATAAGAATATGTTTTGCATATTTTTATACCGCAGAAGTGTCGCATATATGCGGCACTTTTGGTTTATGTGCACGTTGGAGCGCTGGAAAATGTCTTGAATGTGACGCATATTCTATATTTTAATAAGTTTTAGATTAAGGGTAGAATTTATGAATATTACATTGATTACAGTTGGTAAGATTAAAGAGAAATATTATAGAGATGCAATCGCTGAGTATGCGAAGCGACTCAGCCGTTACTGCAAATTGGACATCATAGAAGTTGCGGATGAGAAAACACCGGACAAGGCTTCGGAGCTTATGGAAGAGCAGATTAAGCAGAAAGAGGCAGAGAGAATATTAAAGAATATCAGAGAGGATGCCTATTGTATTGCTCTTGCCATAGAAGGGAAGAAAACAGATTCAGTTGCCATGGCAAAGCATATAGAGCAGCTTGGTTTGACAGGAAAGAGCAATCTCGTATTCGTTATTGGTGGCTCTCTGGGACTTCATAAAAGCGTTTTACAAAGGGCGGATGAAAAATTAAGTTTTTCGGATATGACTTTTCCTCATCAGCTTATGAGGGTTATCTTATTAGAACAGATTTATCGTTGTTATCGCATTATAAACGGAGAACCTTATCATAAATAGATACCCTTATGGGAAAAATATTGTATAATATAAGTGTAACGGATAAATTCGCCTAAGGGTGAAAGGGGATATTGTTTCGATGAGAATGTATGATTTGATTATGAAGAAGCGTAATGGTAATGCACTTTGTGATGAAGAAATCAATTTTATGGTGCGTGGTTATACAAAGGGTGAGATACCGGATTATCAAATGTCGGCAATGACTATGGCAATCTTTTTTCAGGGGATGAATAAAGAGGAAACGCTAGCGTTGACCATGGCCATGGCACACAGTGGCGATATGCTCGATTTAAGTGAAATTAGAGGCATTAAGGTAGATAAGCATTCCACAGGTGGAGTTGGAGATAAGACATCATTAGCCTTAACGCCTATGGTTGCAGCACTTGGTGTTCCGGTTGCAAAAATGAGTGGAAGAGGTCTTGGACATACAGGCGGAACCATTGATAAACTGGAAAGTTTTACTGGTTTTTCGACAGGGATATCAGAACAGCAATTTAAGGATAATGTTAATAAAATCGGCATTGCAATTATGGGACAAACTGCGGATCTTGCACCAGCGGACAAAAAGCTTTATGCTTTGCGTGATGTTACGGCGACCGTTGACAATATGTCTTTAATTGCATCTTCTATTATGAGTAAAAAGCTGGCTGCCGGTGCAGATGCTATTGTTCTAGATGTAAAAACAGGAAGCGGTGCCTTTATGAAGAAAGAAGAAGATGCATTTGGGCTTGCAAAAGAGATGGTGAGCATAGGAAATGGTGCGGGCAGAAGAACAACGGCTGTCATTTCTGATATGGATCAGCCACTTGGATATGCGGTAGGAAATGCACTGGAAGTAAAGGAAGCAATTGATACGCTAAAAGGAAATGGACCAGAGGATTTTGTTGAATTGTGTCTCACGCTGGGATCTTACATGGTGGTAGCTGCCGGGAAGGCAGAGAATGAGAAGGAAGCAAGAAAAATGCTTGTTCAGGTCATAGAAGATGGTAGTGCTTTGGAGAAGCTTGCTGAATTCGTTGCGGCACAAGGAGGAGATAAGGAATTGGTTTATCACCCGGAGGGATTACCAAAGGCGTCCTTGATAGAAGAGATTTCTTCCCCTGTGGATGGTTATATTTCACATATTGTGTGTGATGAGATTGGTATCTGTTCGCTTATTTTGGGCGGTGGCCGTGAGACGAAGGAAAGTGAGATTGATTTATCTGTCGGGTTGATATTGGCAAAGAAGGTTGGTGACTTTGTGAAGAAGGGCGAAGCGCTTGCAACGATTCATGCAAATGATGAGGAAAAGCTAAGAATAGCCAAAGAAAGATTTATTAAGGCATATACCTTTAGCAATACGCCAATTGAGAAGAAAAAGCTGATAAAAGGAATTGTAACAGAATAAGAGGCATAAAATGAAGTATAGTTTTTATACTTCATTTTTTATTGGAGAATTATGCATGTGGAAAGAGGAAATAAATGGAATAGGAGAGCGTTTCGCAGAAGCGTATTCTCTTCCAAAAGATGTTGTGGTTAATGCGACATTGCTTCATATGATAGGTAAAACGGATATTTATCTTGAGAATTTTAAAGGCATTATTTCATATACTTGTCATGAGGTATTAATAAAAGGACATGATTGCAAATACTGCATCTGTGGCAATTGTCTTACGATAGCATATTATTCAAATGAGGACATGAAGATATCCGGTCAGATTCAGGAAGTAAAGATTATAAGGGGAGCATAAGGAGGCAGTTTTGCAGAATAAATGGATTCAATTTTTAAAGGGATATCTCATTATCCAGTTACATGGTGATTATGTGGAACGCTTTTTAAATATGTGCAGAACGCATGATATTTTATTGTGGAATATCAAAAGAGAGGAAAATGATTTTTGCTGTACGATGGCAGCAAAGGACTATTTTGAAACGATTCCCTTGCTGAAGAAAACCGGCACAAAAGCAAAAGTACTGAAAAAAAGTGGGGCACCTTTCTATATTCCCTTTATGAAGAAAAGGGTTCTTTTTTTTGTAAGTCTTATTCTTTGCCTTAGCATGTTATATGCAGTCACAGACTATATCTGGGCGATTGAATATGTTGGAAATGTGCAGATCAGTAATGATGAATTGAATCATTTTCTTGCTCAGGAAGACATTCATTATGGGATGAAGAAGAACGCGCTTGACTGCGAAGAAACAGAGAAAAGTCTAAGAGCGAGTTTCCCCAATGTTACATGGACATCCATTTACTTTCAGGGAACAAAGCTGTATGTTGAGGTAAAGGAGAATGAAAAAACAGATCCAGTGATAGAAGAGGTTCGGGGAACCAATCTTGTAGCAACAGAGGCAGGAACAATTACTTCTATCGTAACAAGAAATGGCGTGCCAAAGGTAAAAGCCGGTGATGTCGTAGAGGTGGGACAAATACTGGTGGAAGGTGCTGTGCCGGTCTATGATGAAGCACAAAGTATTATTGATTATCAGATTTATGATTCCGATGCCGATATAAGAATTCAGACACAATTGCAATATCAGGAACAACTGGATCGGACATATCCTTTGATACAATATACACAAAAGGAGCGTAATCGTATATTTTTAGAAGTTTTCGGGTATCATATGGAAAGTCCTGTTATTGGGAAAAAATATCAAAGTGCGGAAAAGGTAATACAAAAGCATCAGGTATGCCTTTTGGATAACCTGTATCTACCGGTATATTATGGTAACATATGTGAGAAGGAATATCATTTGCGATACCTTGAATATTCGGAAGAAGAGATGAAAAATATATTAAATGAGAATTTTGAGAAATTTATTTTATGTTTACATGAAAAAGGGGTACAAATTATTGAAAAAGGTGTTAAAATAAATAAGAATAAAAAGGGTATGGAATTAATTGCTAATATGTCTGTTATAAAGCAGACAGGAGAAGAGGAAGCCATACAGGCAATGGATGAGAAGGAGTAGGGATTTGGAAAAGGTTCAAGTTGGAATGCAGATACCTGCGGAACATATGCAGAATATATTTGGGAGTCATGATGCATATATCAGAAAGATTGAAGATGAGCTGCAGGTTGTAATTACAGATAGAAATGGCGAAGTGCGTATATCAGGAGAACAGGAGGCTGTTGATAAAGCATTAAAGCTTATGAAGGAATTGGTTGAATTATCCACAAGGGGTAATCTGATTCAGGAGCAGAGTGTTTCTTATGCGATTGAGTTGTCCAAGGAGGGAGAAGAGGATTCTTTACTTGAGATGGACGAGGAATGTATCTGCCATACGATAACAGGAAAGCCGATTAAACCAAAGACGCTTGGACAGAAGCGCTATATTGATGCTATTCGAAAGAAAATGATTGTATTTGGTTTGGGACCGGCAGGAACGGGAAAAACCTATCTTGCCATGGCACTTGCTATTACTGCGTTTAAAAATCATGAAGTGGAAAGAATTATTTTAACAAGACCGGCAATTGAGGCTGGTGAGAAGCTTGGTTTTCTTCCAGGTGACTTGCAGAGTAAGGTTGACCCTTATTTAAGACCACTTTATGATGCGCTTTATCAGATTATGGGAGCGGATAGTTTCCTGAAGAATATGGAAAAGGGATTAATCGAAGTAGCTCCCCTTGCCTATATGCGAGGAAGGACCTTAGATAATGCATATATTATTCTGGATGAGGCACAGAATACAACTCCGGCGCAGATGAAGATGTTTTTAACAAGAATTGGCTTTGGTTCAAAGGTAATCATAACAGGTGATGCTTCTCAGAAAGATCTTGCACCAGGAACACAATCAGGTCTTGATGTAGCAGAAAAAGTCCTTGGAAAGATTAACGACATTGCCTTTGTCAGAATGACAAGCCATGATGTAGTAAGACATCCGCTGGTTCAAAAGATTGTAAAAGCATATGATGAATATGAAAGCAATGAGCATAAGAAACAGACTCGAAATACATCAAATTCCGGTGTTTTTCGAGCAAGAAAGCCGAAATAAGGAGTTGTAAATATGAAAAAGGAAAAAACGAAATGGCAGAATGTCGTTTTGCTTATTATAATGTTCCTGATTTCCATGTTTGCGACTGGAACGGCAGCATATTTTTATGGAAAGTCTTTTCGGGAAATTTTTATGCTGCTGATTGTATCAGCGGCTTCTTTTGGTAGTGTCATTTTCTCACTGATTCAGTCTAATATATATCAGAGACTGCATTATGATAATGGTAAACATTATGCGAGATTTGTGTTTATCTTTATTGTAAGTGTGTTGATAGGATGTTTTCTACCATTTTTGCCAAGTGGCGGCTGGGCAGTTCCTGCGATTGCTTTGGCGCTGACTTTATTCTCCAATACAACGACTGGATTGATGGCGTATGCGGGAGTTTTGGGAATATGTGTATATTTTTCCGAGGCAAGTATTTTGGTCTTTTTGACATATTTTCTGATCGGGGCTGTTTTCTCGGTTTTGTTCGAGGGATTGGATGAAGATTATAAGACAGGTGCACCAATGACAATTGCAATCATTTTATATACGGTAGTTATGATTGCAAAGATTATGTTTGAAAGTTATGGTATACCTGATATAGAGAAGTTTATTATCCCGTTCATTAATGTGTTCATTACCGTGCTTATGATGCTTGCAGTGCTTAGATTTTACTGTGCAGCAGTCATTGACAGGGAGAAGGGTAAATTCCTTATGATTAACGATCAGGAGTTCCCTTTACTTGCAAAATACAAGGAAGAAGACGCACAGCTTTATTATAACGCAATACATACAGCATATTTTGCTGAAAAAGCAGCAAGAAAGCTGCATATGGATGTTGATGTGGCAAAGTGTGGCGGTTATTATCACAAGATTATCGTTGCTGAGTGCCGAAAACAGGATAAATCATTAGAAGAAATCTGTAGTAGCTATAAGTTTCCACCCAATGCGGTAAAACTTTTGCAGGAATACAATTATAAAGCTTTGTCTATGAGTATGAAGGAGACGGTTGTTGTTTATCTGGCTGATTCTGTGGTATCTTCTATTATGTATCTGTTTGATAAAGAGCATGACAAAGAAATTAATTATGGAAAGATTGCGACTGCGATTATCCGAAGAAAGGTCGAGAGCGGAATTCTGAATCAAAGTGATATTTCACTTTCTGACTTAGGTGGAATGGAAAAAATTTTTACAGGAGAAAAATTGTATTATGACTTTTTGCGTAGAGAATGAGACAAGTAAAGAATTGCCATTTGATGTGGAAGATATTGTAAATAAGGTGATTGAAAGAGCATTGGAGCAGGAAGAATGCCCCTATGAAGCAAGTGTTTCAGTGTTGCTTACGGATAATGAAGGTATTCATGCCATGAATAAGGAATTTCGTGATATAGACCGACCGACAGATGTTCTTTCTTTTCCGAATGTTGATTATGAAATACCTGCCGATTTTTCAGGGATAGAAGATTATATTGAGGACTATTTTGATCCGGAAACAGGAGAACTGTGTCTTGGAGATATTGTGATATCTGTTGATAAGGTGTACGAGCAGGCGGAAGAATATGGACATGCTCCTTTGCGTGAGTTTGCATTTCTGGTAGCTCACAGTATACTTCATTTGCTTGGATATGATCATATGGAGGCTGAGGAAGCTAAGGTTATGGAGGCCAAGCAGGAGGAAATATTAACAAGTCTTGGTATAACCAGATAAATCCTAAAGCAAGAGGTGGAGTATGAAGAAAAAGTCCAATTTTATTGTGCAGGGAAGTATCCTTGCGATAGCAGGAATCCTATCAAAGATTTTAGGTATGGTTCGACGTATTCCAATGGAGCATATCATTGGAGACGTTGGAAATGGATATTATTCTGTTGCTTATGAGATATATTCGTATATGTTGATTATATCCTGTTACAGCTTGCCTTTAGCAGTATCCAAGGTTGTATCAGCGAAAGTCAGTAAACGCCAATATAAAAATGCAGAGAGAGCTTTTCAATGTGCAATGATTTTTGCACTCGTGACTGGTGGACTCGGTTTTTTGGTTGTAGAGCTTTTTGGTGATTATATTGCTTCTGATATTATGTTGGAACCGATGAGTTCATTGGCTTTAAAAGTATTAGGGCCTGCCATATTGATGGTAGCAGTCATGGGAGTTCTTCGAGGATATTTTCAAGGACTTGGTACCATGATGCCTACAGCGATTTCTCAGATTATTGAGCAGATATTTGTTTTGATTGTCAGCATTGTCGGTTCTTATTTTCTGTATCAGAGAGGCGAAAAGGTAGGTGCATTGCTTCACAATGAAGATTATGCCCCTTCTTATGGAGCTGCGGGTGCTTCACTTGGACCTGTTATGGGAGCGCTTGTTGGTTTGTTATTTTTAATCTTTGTATATATGATGTACCGTACAAGTGTAAAGAGCCGTGTAAGTAAGGATATGGGAGGCAAAGCAGACAGTTATGGTCAGATATTCCGATTAATCTTATTAACGATTTTACCGGTTTTACTTAGTTCAACGGTTTATAATCTGAATAATATTATTGATATTCGAATTTATAATGATGTCATGATTCAGAAAGGGTTAGAGGATATAAAGGCGTATAATTGGGGTGTATATTCTGGAAAATACAGAGTATTGATAAATGTACCGATTGCCCTTGGAAATGCTATGTGCTCTTCTATTGTACCTGTTTTAACAGGCTTAGTTGCTCAGCAGGAGTTTCGACTGGCGAAAGAGAAGATTAATCAGGGGCTTCGCTTTACCATGATTATTGCGATTCCTAGTGCAGTGGGATTGGCTGTACTTGCAAGACCGATTATCACCCTGTTATTTAGTGGAGAAATTGATTTGGCAGTAAATCTTTTGCAGATTGGTTCTATTTCCGTTGTCTTTTATTGTATGTCAACATTTACCAATGGCGTTTTACAAGGAATCAATAAAATGCAGGTTCCGGTTATCAATGCTGTGATTGCATTTGTGATTCATGTCATTTTCCTGTATGCGGCATTGCAGATGGATATGGGAATTCAGGCAGTTGTATATGCCAATATTCTATTTGCGGTTGTTGTTTGTATTCTTAACTGGGTTGCGATTCGAAGATTCCTAAGATATCGTCAGGAACTGATTAAGACATTTGTAAAACCAGGTATGTCTGCTTTGATTATGGGAGTTGTAGTTACAGTTCTTTATATGATATTACGTAATGTTGTTGGAAATTTGATTATTATAATCGTAGGTCTTGCGACAGCGGTTGTTGTATATTTCGTTTCTTTGATTCTTTTAAAAGGAATTGATGAGGAAGATTTAAAGAGAATGCCGGGTGGCAGAACCATTCTTACAGTAGCGCAGAAATGTAAATTGTTGTAATAATATAGAAAATGAATAAATAATGAAAATAAGCCGATACTATATCCTAAGATGCCATGTGGAAAGACGGAGGCTGAAATGAGAAAAGGATATAAGATTGGTTTATTTTTTGCATTGATTATTATTGTATTGTTGATTGCACTTCTTGTGTGGAAGAGATGGATCTGGAAGGAACAGATGCCGGATCCTTTTATGGGACAGAATACCGAACAGCAGACGGAGGATATGACGAGTGATGATGCTGTTTCTTCGGCGCAGAAAAATAATGTGAGGACAACCTGTGATACCATTTGCGTGTATGAAGATATCGATAAAAAAGATGGAACAGTCGTTATTACAGAGGAAAAAATACCTGCAAAATATATTGATATGACGCGAAGTGAGTTGGAAAAGGCGTTATATGATGACAGTAAGCAGTTAAGTCTTACGGATAAGGAAAAAGGATTTCAGACACAGCATTTGGAGCTTTTTTCTGGAGAACAGGTGAAGATTGTTAGAATCTATGATACTACAGTAGAGCAGAACGGCTATTATATTATGGCAGTAGATGGCGAAATCTGGATTTTCAAAGAGGATAAGGAAACGTTGTATTTCAAAACGGACTTAATTCTTGAAGAGTTGCCCCAGAAGGTTCGCCAGGAAGTGTTAGAAGGAAAGTATATGGATTCTGAGGTGCAGGTATATCATTTTCTAGAATCTTATAGTAGTTAAATTGCAAAATCCATAAACGCAAGGCTTTGCAATTGGCAAATTTGCAAAAAGATGGAAAGGCATGGTTATTCATATGTCGAAAAGGGTAGTAATTATCGGCGGTGGCGCAAGTGGTCTGATGGCGGCTATTACAGCTGTGAAAAAGGGTGCTTCTGTGACCATAGTTGAACATAAAGACAGAGTTGGTAAGAAGATATTAATGACGGGAAATGGAAAATGCAATCTTACCAACATGAGTGATATTCATGGAAAGTATTATGGAAATGATGTGGAGAGAATTTATGGTATTTTAGAGCGATTTTCGGCAGAAGATACCAGAGCATTTTTTCAACAGATTGGATTGTATACAAAAGAAAAACGTGATGGAGGCGTATATCCTGTTTCTGAGCAGGCTGCAAGCGTCCTGGATGTGCTAAGAACGGAATGCGAACATTGTCATGTTAAAATATTGACAGACACGGAAGTTCTTGAAATCATACCGAATGAAAATGGTGGAACTGTTCTTGCCCAAAAGGCAATCAAAGAAGAGATTCCTGCGACAAAGCCCAAAAAGGGTGCCGGTTCTAAAAAAACTGCTGCCAAATCAGTCATTGTTGGACAAGAAGAAGTAAGACTTTCTTATGATCGTCTGATTCTTGCGGCAGGTGGACAAGCTGCTGCGGTATCCGGTTCGGATGGCTCCGGCTATCAGCTTGCAAAGAAACTGGGACATACGGTGATTAAGTCACTTCCAGCTCTTGTACAGCTAAAATGTGAAGGCGATTATTTTAAAATGGTTGCCGGAGTAAGGGCACAGGCTGCACTAAAGCTTTACATTCGTGGAGAGTTATGCGCCAGCGAAGAAGGAGAATTGCAGCTTACGGATTATGGAATTTCAGGAATCCCGGTATTTCAGTTTAGCAGACTTGCTGCAAGAGCAATCTATGAGCAGGAAGTTGGTCTGGTAAAGGCTAAGAAAGATTCCGTTAGGGTAGAAATTGATTTCCTGACTTATATGTCAGAAAAAGATATCGTAGAATTACAAAATGCAAGAAAGGGCTTTGCATATAAAACGATAGAAGAATTTCTTGGTGGAATCGTACATAAGAAGCTTGCTGTATTAGTGTGCCATAAGCTGCAGTTAAGTCCGAATACGAAATTAGAACAGCTAACAGAGAAAGAATTTGCAGCATGTATGGATTGTTTAAGAAGTTTTCAGGTTATCGTGACAGGAACGAATTCCTATGACAGCGCTCAGGTCTGCTGTGGAGGAATTCCACTTGATGAAATCAAGGATTCTATGGAATCGACGAAATGTTCTCATGTATACTTTGCGGGTGAAATTCTTGATTGCGATGGAATCTGTGGTGGTTATAATCTGCAATGGGCGTGGGCAACAGGTAAGCTTGCAGGAGAAGCTGCAGCACTAGAATAAGGGAAGGTTACATATGATTATTATAAATCAGCTTAAATCAGAAATGAAATGGAAAGGGAAGAGGCTTAGTATTCAGGAAATGCTTGATGACTCACAAGTATTGAAACAAAAGGCAGCAAGACTCTTGAAGGTAAAGGAATCCGACATTGCATCCGTGCAGATTTTAAAGCATTCGATTGATGCAAGAAAGAAACCGCAGATTTTCCAGGTATATTCTCTTGGAATAAAGTTGAATAAGCTATCAGAACAGACCATTGTCAAGAAGTGTAAAAATGCCAATGTAATGATTTCGGAACAGGTAGAATATCATTTCCCGAAGAGTGGTACGCAAGAACTTAAGCAAAGGCCAGTTATTATCGGAATGGGACCTGCGGGTTTGTTCTGTGGTTATATGCTTGCTTTGCATGGGTATCGTCCGATTCTTTTGGAACGGGGATGCGATGTGGAAACAAGAACAAAGGATGTTGAGGCATATTGGCAAGGCGGTGCTTTAAAACCAGAATCCAATGTACAGTTTGGTGAGGGTGGTACGCAAGAACTTAAGCAAAGGCCAGTTATTATCGGAATGGGACCTGCGGGTTTGTTCTGTGGTTATATGCTTGCTTTGCATGGGTATCGTCCGATTCTTTTGGAACGGGGATGCGATGTGGAAACAAGAACAAAGGATGTTGAGGCATATTGGCAAGGCGGTGCTTTAAAACCAGAATCCAATGTACAGTTTGGTGAGGGTGGTGCCGGAACCTTTTCCGATGGTAAGTTAAATACATTGGTAAAAGATAAGTACGGACGCAACAAGGAAGTGCTGAGAATCTTTGTAAAGGCTGGTGCACCGGAAGAAATCCTATTTGAAAGCAAACCACATATTGGCACAGATGTTTTGAAGAAGGTAGTCGTTACCATGCGTGAAGAAATCATACGTAATGGTGGTGAAGTGCGTTTTGAAAGCAAGGTTACAGCGATAGAGACAGCACAAGGAATGGTGACTGGTGTAGTCATTAATGATAAAGAGGAGATTGCAACGAATCAGGTTGTTCTTGCAATTGGGCATAGTGCGAGAGATACGTTTTCCTATTTAGATTCTGTTCGTTTACCAATGGAGTCAAAATCTTTTGCGGTAGGAATGCGTGTGGAGCATCCGCAGAAATTGATAAATGAAGTGATGTATGGCAAGGAGCATGGCGAAGAACTTCCAGCAGCACCGTATAAGTTGACGGCAAAGACCAGTGTTGGCAGAGGTGTATATTCATTTTGTATGTGTCCTGGCGGCTATGTAGTAAATGCTTCCAGTGAAGAAGGGAGAATTGTAGTAAATGGCATGAGTTATTCTGACCGTGGTAGTCAAAATGCAAATAGTGCTATTATTGTTCAGGTTACACCCGAAGATTTTGGCACAGATGGACCTCTTGCAGGTGTAGAGTTTCAGAGAAAGCTGGAAGAAAGCGCCTTTCGGGCTGGAAAGGGTAAAGTTCCTGTTCAATATTATAATGATTATGTTGCGGATAAGGAGTCAAAAGAGAAGCCAGCATGGAATACTCCTTGTATCAAAGGAGAATACACATATGCTAATTTGAGAGGTATTCTGCCCAAGGAGTGCGAACAGGCATTTATCGAAGGAATGGAGCATTTTGACAAGGTGATTCCGGGATTTGCAGCAAAGGATGCTATTCTTGCAGGAATGGAAAGCAGAACATCCTCTCCTGTAAGAATTCATAGGGATGAGAATCTGCAAAGTCCAGCTATTAAGGGGTTATATCCTTGCGGTGAGGGTGCCGGTTATGCAGGAGGTATCACCTCCGCCGCTATGGATGGCATTTATGTTGCAGAGAAAATCGCAGAAATCTACGCACCATTTTAATCATTTGCCGTGGTAAAGTGGTGCTATACTAGACAAGAAACGGAAAATGTTTTACAATGTGAGACATATTTAGCTTTTGGAGGCAAAGAAAGTGAACGAGTTACGTAAGAAATTAAAAGATAAGCAGCGAATTGTAGTAAAGATTGGATCTTCTTCTCTGCAACACCCCGAGACAGGAGATCTTGACTATATAAAAATGGATATTCTCGTAAGAGAGCTCTGTAATATCCGAAATATGGGAAAGGATGTTATTCTGGTAACTTCAGGTGCGGTTGCCTGCGGAAGAAAAGCAGTTCATTTAAAGAAAACAACAACCATTTCCGAGAAACAGGCATGTGCGGCAATCGGACAGGCAAGACTGATGACAACCTATCAGAGAATCTTTTCTGAGTATAGCCATCAGGCAGCACAGATTTTGATGACGAGAAATACAATTGTAGCGGACCTGAATAGATATAATGCGCAGAATACTTTTAATACATTATTAGAAATGGGAGTTATTCCAATTGTAAATGAAAATGACACGATTTCTACATTTGAGTTGGATGAGGTCATCGGTGATAATGATACGCTTTCTGCAATTGTTACAGCGCTTACAGGTGCAGATTTACTCATTTTGTTATCCGATATCAATGGATTATATACCGATGATCCTAGAAAAAATCCGAAGGCAGAGTTTATCGATACGGTAGAGTGCCTTACAGAAGAGCTGATTAGCATGGGTAAGGGAACGACAGGAAGTGATAGTGGTACGGGTGGTATGGAGACAAAGCTGACTGCTGCCAAGATTGCAACCTATTCCGGCGCAGATATGGTAATTGCAAATGGTAAGGATGTGCGTATCATTCATAGAATACTGGAAGGCAGAAATTACGGAACTATCTTCAAGGCAAATAAGAATGAAGAATTCGATTTTGCGGAATTCGTTGACCAGCTACATAAATAGTGAGGACATGCAAAAGATGTTAGAGTCTGTTCTCATTTGTATTTTAAAATAGAAGAGGTAACATAGCATGAATATGGATGAAAGAATTGCCAGAATTAATGAGTTATATCATAAATCGCAGGCAGAAGGTCTTACAGACGAAGAGAAAAAAGAGCAGGCAAAGCTCAGAGCGGAGTATATTGCTAACGTACGTGGAAATTTAAGGGCGCAGCTTGATAATATTTCCATTCAGAACCCTGATGGTACGATTACAGAACTGGGAAAGAAATTTGGAAATAAGACAAGTCATTAATGAATGTGGGAGATTCATATCCAATGGAGACAAAAGAGCAGATTAGAAAGAGAATCATTCAGGACAGAAACCAGATGCCAAGTGAGGATGTTGCGAAAAAGAGCAGCATGATAGCACAAAAGGTATTAAAGACACCGGAATATGAAGAAGCACATAATATTTTGTTGTATGCGGATTATCGTCATGAAGTCATGACGAGAGAAATTTTTGATGATGCGGTTCTGCGTAAGAAGAAGGTTTATTTTCCGAAGTCAAATACAGACTGCACGATGGACTTTTATCAGGTGGTATCGGTAAAACAGCTGGAAAGTGGATATAAAGGAATCAAGGAACCGGTGGTAGACGAAAGATATCTGTATCACCATAAACGAAAGGAAGATACGTTGATTATTGTCCCTGGTGTTGCGTTCGATATGAATGGGTATCGTGTCGGTTATGGAAAAGGTTTTTATGACAGATTTTTGCAGGATAAGCGTCAGATGACGGTTATGGGATTATGTTTTTCAAGCCAGATTGTTGAAGAGATTCCGCATGACCAGTACGATATTCGTATGGATAAAATAGTGACAGAAGAGATTATCTATTCTTTTTTAAGAGTATAGGTTTAAGAGAATTTAATATAGTAATTTTGTTGGTAAGGAAAAGGTGATAAACATGACAATAAAGGAAAAAGCAGCTGCTATGAAGATTGACAGCCCACAGATGGCAGCTACATCAATCGAAACCAGAAATAAGGCATTGCAGGCAATTGCTGATGCCCTGCTTGCAAACAAGGAACAGATTTTTGCAGAGAACGAAAAGGATTTAGAGGAGGCCCAGAAGAATCAGATTGCGCCTGCTGTTGTAAAAAGATTAAAATTTACAGAGCAGAAATTACAGGATTCTATTAAGGGAATCCAGAACTTAATTACGCTTCCTGACCCATTATTTCAAGTACAGTTAAAGCGTGAATTGGATGAAAATCTTGTATTAGTAAGAGAAAGCTGTCCAATTGGTGTTATTGGTGTCATTTTCGAAGCAAGACCAGACGCTTTGGTGCAGATTGCTTCATTGTGTATTAAGAGCGGTAATTGTGCCATTCTTAAGGGTGGAAGCGAGACAAAGCATACCAATAAGCTGTTATTTGACGTTATTTACCATGCAGCGCTGGAAAGCGGATTACCAGAAGGTTGTCTTTTCCAGGCAGAGCTTCGTGATGAGATTGCAGAACTTTTAGCATGTCATGAATCGGTTGATTTATTAATTCCAAGAGGTTCAAATGCATTTGTACAGTATATTATGAACAATACAAAGATTCCGGTTATGGGTCATGCGGATGGAATCTGTCATATTTACGTAGATAAGGATTTTGATCTTGATAAGGCAATTCCTGTTATTGTTGATGCCAAGACACAGTACACGGCTGCGTGTAATGCAGTAGAAACTCTGCTTGTGCATCAGGATGCAGTAGAAAAGCTTATGCCTGCATTGCAAAAGGCTTTTGCAGAGAAGCAGATTGAACTTCGTGCTACCAGT
>CAYUKO010000088.1:0-16623 GCA_964445375.1 uncultured Roseburia sp. | reverse complement strand
ATTCAGCAGTATTCAAATAAAAAAAGTCATGTATACAATATACACGACTTTTTCCTTTGTTATTTTTATGATAGATTACTTCTTAATTAATAAAGACTTTCCTGTCATTTCAACAGGCTGTGTCATTCCCATTGTTTCGATCAAAGTAGGAACGATATCTGCAAGGCATCCACCTTCTCTTAAAGTATAATCCTTGTCATAATTTACTAAGATAAATGGAACCTGATTGGTTGTATGAGCAGTAAATGGTGCACCTGTCTCATAATCAACAAGCTGTTCTGCATTACCATGGTCAGCACAGATAAACATAGTTCCATCTACAGAAAGGATTGCTTCTACTGCCTTTCCTACACATTCATCAACTGCTTCTACTGCCTTGATTGCTGCATCTTCAACTCCTGTATGACCAACCATATCCGGGTTAGCAAAGTTGATGATGATGACATCATACTTACCAGACTTGATTGCATCTGTTAACTTATCACATACTGCATACGCGCTCATTTCTGGCTTAAGATCATAAGTTGCTACTTCCTTTGGAGAAGGAACAAGTACTCTGTCTTCATCCTTGTTAGGTTCTTCTACACCACCATTGAAGAAGAATGTTACATGCGCATACTTTTCTGTCTCAGCGATTCTTGCCTGTGTCATATTGTTCGCTGCAAGCCACTCACCAAATGTATTGGTTACTGCAATCTTGTGGAAAGCTACTGACTTGTTAGGGATAGTTGGATCATATTCTGAGAAGCATACAAACTTGATATCTGCTCTCTTTCTGTCAAATCCCTTGAACTCGCTGTCATTATCACAGAATGCTCTTGTAATTTCTCTTGCACGGTCAGGTCTGAAGTTGAAGAAGATTACGGAATCTCCATCTTTAATAGTTGCTACTGGCTTACCATCTTCTACTACTACGGTTGGTAATACGAACTCATCTGTCTTGTCATTGTCATAAGACTGCTGAATTGCTGCTGGACCAGATACCGCTGTCTCACCTTCACCCTTTGTCATTGCATTGTATGCTAACTGTACACGGTCATAGTTGTTATCTCTATCCATTGCATAGTAACGTCCCATAACGGATGCAATCTTACCTACACCGATTTCTGCCATCTTAGCTTCTAATTCCTCAGCAAAGCCCTTTCCTGATGCTGGAGGTGTGTCACGTCCGTCTAAGAAGCAATGTACATATACGTTAGATAAGCCATTTCTCTTAGCTAACTCTAATAATCCATATAAATGTGTATTATGGCTATGAACACCACCATCAGATAATAAACCAAATAAATGAAGTGCGGAATTCTTCTCCTTACAGTTATTAACAGCTTCTAATAATGCAGGATTCTCGAAGAATGTACCATCCTGAATCTCCTTTGTGATTCTGGTAAGCTCCTGATATACGATTCTTCCTGCACCCATGTTAAGATGTCCAACTTCTGAGTTACCCATCTGACCATCTGGAAGACCTACTGCCATACCACTTGCATTACCTCTAACGAAAGGATATTCCTTCATTAACTTATCCATAACAGGAGTCTTTGCCTCTGCTACAGCGTTATGTTCTGCCTTGTCATTCAGTCCGTAACCATCAAGAATCATTAATACGGTGGTTTTCTTGCTCATTTCTTAATCTCCTTTTCTATAAAACAGTTTTATCAAAAACTTTTATTATCACGGTGCCACTCTTTTATGTGTTTCACACTAAGAAGTAGTATAACTGTTTTTTGTGCAAATCGCAATAAGCTTATTAGGTATTTTGTATCATTTTCTTTTTCAATTTTAAACAATTCTTAAAATATCTTCTCTATCACTTGAACCTTTTTCTTATCTATGATACATTCGCTTTGTCATAAATTGCTGGTAAGGGTGCTGCAAACTTATAAAGTGCCCTTACTCCTTTCAGCAAATCAAATATTCAACCGTGTTTCTACGGATTTTTCCTATTATCCCCAATATATGATAATGAAAAATGTTATAAACAAAACCATTGTAAGCAAAAGAAAAACTTTATATAATGAAGGAGTATAAACATGACAAACAACAGAAATTATAAAGATACCTTGTTTCGTTTGATTTTCTCTAATCCCAGAGATTTATTAAACCTCTATAATGCTATAAATAATACGGATTACACGGACGAAACGCTATTACAAATCACAACCTTAGAAGATGCTATTTATATTGGTGTTAAAAATGATATTTCTTTTATTATCAGTCAAACCATGAGCCTATATGAACATCAAAGCAGTAACAACCCTAATATGCCAATTCGTGGTCTGCTATATTTCAGTAAGCTTTATCAACAATATATTGATGAGAATAATTTAAATGTCTATGGTTCAAAACTTATTTTTCTACCTCCACCAAAATACATCGTCTTCTGCAATTATGAAAGTATGATCGAAGAACGCCAAATTCTCCGTCTCTCTGACAGTTTCACGTTCAGTAACGAACACACTACATATTCTTTAGAATGTATTGCAGAACTTGTTAATATTAATTTCGGACACAATTCCGAACTCATGCAAAAATGTCAAAAGCTTTCTGAATATGCACAATTCATACACGAAATTCGTTCTGCAACAAAAAAATGTAAAACATCTCAAGAAGCTGCAAATGCTATTGAAAAGGTTGTAAAAGACTGTATCTCAAAAGGTATTCTTTCTGATATCCTGCGAAATAACTATAATGGGGTGAGCGATATGTTATTAGAAGAATTCGATCAAGAAAAATATTTGGAGCTTATGCGACGCGATATACGTGAAGATGCCTTTGCGGAAGGACATGCCGAAGGGTTTGCAAACGGTCGTGCCGAAGGGTTTGCAAATGGTCATGCCGAAGGGTTTGCAAATGGTCATGCCGAAGGGCATACGGCAGGATTGGCTGAAGGATTGGCTGAGGCCATAAATAGATTCATCACGAACAGCTTATGTGATGGTTCTTCTAAAGAACTTATCATTAATCACTTGCAAAAGTATTTTAATTTGGATGAAACGCAAGCAAATTTATACTACGATAAATGCAGCCATAATTAATTCTGCATGTGCAAATCATTTTTTGGATATTACATTATCTAAATAATTATTCTATTGGCGCAAAATTTTCTATAATTTGTAATATTTTCAAATTTCTAGTTGACAGATTTTATTTCTTGGCGTAACGTAATAGATGTCACTGTTCATCAATTTTAAGAAAAGGAGGTAAAAATTATGTTTTATTTTGTAACTATTAACCAAAACAACAAAACAATGATTTATAACATGAAGATTACCTCTGGGTATTGTCATTCGTAAGCAGAATGTCATTTATTAGAATAAATTAACTTTGATTTATGGATTCTAAACCACGGTAGTTTTTCTATCGTGGTTTTTTGCGTCTTATGATTCTACTACCCAGAGTTTTCACATTGAGGGAGGTTCATTTACACATTATGAAAAGAAAGAAACTATCAACCTATATCTGGGAATACAAATGGCCTTATTTGCTGGCTATCCTTTCCCTACTCTTTAGCGTATCGCTGGACATGTTATCACCAATGCTGACTATGCATATTGTTGATGACGTTATTCTTGGTGGTAATACTGCTCTTCTTCCCTACCTTCTTGGTGGCATCTTATGTGTCGGAGTTGGAAGATGCGTCTTTCAGTATACCAAGGAATATCTCTTTGACAAGGCAGGTTCTAAGATTGCCTCTGAAATGAGAAAGGAACTGTTTGACCATATACAGAGCTTAAGCTGTAACTTCTTTGATAAGAACAACACTGGCGAACTGATGGCCCGTGTAAAAGATGACATCGACCGTGTGTGGAATACCATCACTTATGTCAGTATGCTGGTTATTGAGGTTATTTATCATACGACTGTCGTACTCTTTTGTATGTATAGTCTCAATGTCTCACTTGCCGTAATTCCGACTTGTGCCATGATTCTGTGTGGATTTATTGCTATCAGAATGGAGAAAAAGTTGGGTGAGGTTTACGAAGAAATCAGTGAAGAAAATGCAAAGCTGAATACAGTCGCTGAAGAAAATCTTGCTGGCGTACGCACGGTAAAAGCATTTGCGAGAGAACGTTTTGAAATTCAGAAATTCCTCTCACACAACAAACGTTACTATGATTTAAACATGCAACAATCAAAGGTATTCGTAAAGTACTATCCTTGCTTTCAGATTGTCACAAAGCTACTGCCAATGATGATTCTGCTGCTTGGCGGTCGTCTGGTTATACAGGACGTCATTACCCTCGGAGCATTAAGTGCTTTTATAGAATATTCCAACAATATTGTCTGGCCAATGGAAATGCTTGGATGGCTATCGAATGATCTGTCTGCCGGTATTGCTTCCAACAAAAAGATTCAAAAGATTTACAGCGAAGTTCCTGCCATCACAGAGCCTGAAAAGCCAATTACTCTTGACACCATCAAAGGCAAAATCGAATTCTCCCATGTTTCCTTCCATAAAGAAGACATGCATGAGATTCTGCATGACATATCCTTTGTGGTAGAACCTGGTAAAACAATTGGTATTATGGGGGCAACAGGTGCCGGAAAAACTTCTGTAATCCAACTGTTGCAGCGTCTCTACGACGCAACCGACGGTAAGATTCTGTTAGACGATGTCGATATCAAAGAGCTTTCTCTAAAGCAGCTTCGTCAAAGCATCTCACTTGTCATGCAGGATGTATTCCTATTTTCAGACACCATTACAGAAAATGTAAAGCTAGGAAAAAGAGATTATATCGATGCCACAATGGTTCAAGCAGCATCCAAAGCAGCACAGGCAAGCAGTTTTATCGAAAAAATGGATGATGCTTACGAAACCATTATCGGAGAACGTGGCGTCGGTCTTTCCGGTGGCCAGAAACAGAGAATCAGCATTGCAAGAGCCTTTGCTAAGAGGGCACCAATTTTAGTTATGGATGACTCTACTTCCGCTCTTGATATGGAAACAGAGCACGAAATCCAAAAAACATTACATGAACTGCAAAACACCACCAAGCTCATCATTGCTCACAGAATCAGTGCAGTTCGCCATGCAGATGAGATTATCGTTCTGGACAACGGTTCTATCGCAGAACGAGGCACTCACGAAGAACTTATGCAGCAACAGGGCTTGTATTACGAAACCTATTGCTCTCAGTACGGAACACCAAACAGAAAGGAGGCATAAGCGTGCCTATTAACTCATTCAAAGAAGATGAGAATCTCGCTGAAGTTAGTAAAATAAAAACTCTCGGACGATTATTCTCCTATCTTTTACAATACAAACTGCCTATTTTCAGTGTTTTATTAATCATGGCATATTGCGTTACCGTCAGCCTGATTAATCCACTGTTAATCGAAACTGCCATTGACAATCACATTGCAGTCAAGGATTATGAAGGCCTGTATCGTGTCGCTGCTATTGCTATTATCATGAACCTTATTCTTATCGTTCTGGTGAAGATAAGAATGTATGTTATGGCGAAGGTATGCAACAACGTCCTTGTCAATATCAGACAAGAACTTTACACACACATTCAGACTCTGGATTTTAAGTTTTTTGACAGCAGACCAACGGGAAAGATCCTTGCCCGAATCATCGGCGATATCAATTCCCTTAAGGATGTATTATCCAATAGTGTTACTACCCTGATTCCTGACTTTATTACCATTTGTGCGGTTGTTATCATTATGTTCGTCAAAAATCCGTTGTTAGCTGCCGCTTCCCTGATTAGTATTCCATTCATGGTAATCGGAATCTGGTTCATCCAGTCACGCTCACATGTAAAATGGCAGATTCACCGAAAGAAATCCTCGAATCTGAATGCCTTTGTACATGAAGATTTATCTGGTATCCGTATCATTCAGAGCTTTCATGCCGAGAATGAAACAAGAGAAACCTTTCATAACTTAGTCAAGGAACATCGTGGCTCCTTTATGGATGCGGTTTTATACGCAGATGCTTTTGGTTCTGTTGTTGATTTCTGCTGGGGCTTTGGCTGCGTATCCCTTTGGTATACCGGAATCGTAATTCTTGGTGTCGAGCAGGTATCGATTGGTACGCTGATTGCTTTTGGAACCTATATAACGATGTTCTGGCAGCCAATCATGAACCTTAGTAATTTCTATAATCAGTTGATTACGAATATATCCGGTGCTGAACGAATCTTTGAAATACTGGATACCAAATCAGGTATTACCGATGCAGAAGAAGTTATATCAATGCCTTCCATAGAAGGAGCAGTCGACTTCGAGCAGGTAAGCTTCTCCTATGATGAGAATACCAAAGTCTTACAAAATGTCAGCTTTCACATTAACCCCGGCGAGACAATCGCGCTCGTGGGACCTACCGGAGCCGGCAAAACTACTATCGTTAACCTGATTAGCCGCTTTTATGATATCCAGGAGGGCACAATTAAAATTGATGGACATGACATTAAATCAGTCAGTATCGAAAGTCTCCGCAAACAAATGGGTATCATGACGCAGGACAACTTCCTCTTTACCGGTACCATCCGAGAAAACATCGCTTACGGGAAGCTTGATGCAACAGAAGACGAAATCATTGCTGCTGCAAAGTCTGTCCATGCCCATGACTTTATTATGAAGCTTCCAAAGCAATATGATACCGTTCTTGAAGAACGCGGCGGCGGCTTATCCGTTGGTCAGAAACAGCTTCTTGCTTTTGCCAGAACCATGGTAAGTATGCCTAAGATTCTGATTCTTGACGAAGCAACCTCAAGCATTGATACCAAAACGGAATTGCTTGTTCAGGAAGGTATCGAAGCCCTTCTAAAGGGACGTACTTCTTTCGTCATTGCACATCGTTTGTCTACCATTCAAAGAGCGGACCGAATCTTCGTAATCGATAACGGAGGCATCCAAGAAGAAGGCAATCACGAAACACTTATGGCAAAGAAAGGAGCTTACTATCAGCTTCAAATGGCCCAATTACAGGATGTTATCTAATGTCCTACTATAACGTAAAAGGGAGTGCTGTCATGTAAGACAACACTCCCTTTTGTTGTATTTAAAGTACTCACCATACAACCCACTTTATTCAAACGCTGCCGCCAGTGCATTACGCAGCTTTCTTGTTAGCGTAAACGTTCCACTGTCCTTTCTCTGTACCATCATCAAGAACGTAGTATCATCTTGTGGCATATTCGCAAAATACGGTCCAAGCCATCCATCCCAACCATATTCTCCTATTGAGCCATTCAATATCGTAAGAGATGGATCAACCAATACACGCATTAGATTTCCATAACTGAATCCATAAAGATTCTCCCAATCCTTCATCATAAACTGCTGTTGTGGCTGTAAATGGCAACTGGTCAGATATTCTACCGTTCTTGGTGCAAGAATCTCCTTCCCAGCAAAGCTGCCCTTTTGCATCAACATCTGTGTAAATCTCCAATAATCCTCCAAAGTCGAAACCAGACCTGCTCCGCCGGATTCAAAAGCAATCTTTGTATTCATGTGATTACAGATTCCCAGATGATTCCCATGAAACTCAACCAATCCATTCGGTGTACTTTCATATACAACTGCCAATCTATCCTTCTTACTGTCTGGTACTGAGAATCCGGTATCCTTCATTCCAAGTGGCTCAAAGAATTCCTTTTCCAGAAATTCACCAAAGCGCATTCCACTTGCCACTTCTACGACTGCTCCTAAAACATCTGCACTGACTCCATATCTCCATCCTTCCCCTGGCTGAAAATCCAGTCTACATCCTCCAAGGCGCTTTGCCAGTTCAACCGTTGTCATGGGATTGTCTGAATACAGCCTTCGATCCAGTTCATCAAATACCTTTCCAACATCACGGCTGGACGGGTCAGGATCACATCCATAAGGAAGTCCCGATGTCATATTCATACAGTCTTTCACAGTCACAGAACGTTTTGCCTTTACGGCACCCATATCAACGGTACGATCTGCGGTCACCATCATATTTGCAAATTCAGGAATATACTTTTCCACCGGATCCCACAGGTCAACAATTCCTCTCTCTACCAACAGCATAACTGCCGCAGCCGTAATTGGCTTACTCATAGAATAAAGCCTTACAATGGTATCACGCTGCATTTTTCTTCCCTTTACAATATCTGCAAATCCTGCTTCTGCATAGTATAGCTCCTGTCCTTTGTGTATCACACAAAGATTGCCTCCTGCGATTTCCTGTCTGGATACACTTTCTTCCAGAATTTCTCCCAATCTTTTCAGTTTGTCATTTTTCATAATCTTCTCCACTTAGTCTTCCTGAAACTATTTATACAGAAACTATTTATATAGGTAATAATATAATTTCTGAAACAGTTCATCTACATCAATGGGCTTTGCAATATGCGCATTCATGCCGGAGTCAAGTGCTTTCTCCACATCCTGTGCAAAAGCATTGGCTGTCATGGCAAGAATAGGCACGCTCATCGCTTCTTCTCTTGCCATACATCTTATACTTCTGGTTGCACTATATCCATCCATACCCGGAAGCTGTATATCCATCAAAATAAGATCAAAGAAATCCTTATCCTCATTATCAATAAATTCCAATGCTTCTTCCGCACTCCATGCGCAAACGATATTGGCGTTAGTCCGCTCCAGAATGCCTTTAATGATTTCCATATTGATTTCATTATCCTCTACAACAAGAATCTTCTTGCCTGTTGCATCAAAGGAAATACTGCCATCCTTCTCCTTACGAATCGCATTTTTACTCTCCTGATCTATCTTC
The DNA here is from genome assembly GCA_964445375.1 of uncultured Roseburia sp. Classification (GTDB taxonomy): domain Bacteria; phylum Bacillota; class Clostridia; order Lachnospirales; family Lachnospiraceae; genus COE1. Next base: position 7,907 of record CAYUKO010000088.1, on the reverse strand, counting down.
ATTCTTAGATAAATGGTAAACTTACTGCCTTCTCCCTTTTTACTCTGTATCTGTATAGTAGCCCCCATAGCATCCGCAATACTCTTGGTAATGCTCATACCAAGTCCATTTCCTTCGGTCTTCTTTACAGTCTGTCCATCTTCACGTTCAAAACGTCGGTATATCATCTTATCGATAAATTCCTGAGACATTCCGATTCCCGTATCCTCTATTTCTAGGATAAAGTTAGCATAATCATCAATCTCATTATCTGTCTGCTTCACACGAACGGTAACCTTCCCATCAGCCGGAGTAAACTTGATACTGTTTCCTATAATATTCATCAGAACCTGACGAAGTCTGACTGTATCTCCTATCAAATTACGATTCTTAATATCACATGAAAATTGTAACTCAAGCTTTTTGCTCTTTGCACTCTGTAGTAATACCATTTCCAGATTATCAATCAGTTCTTCCAGATTAAAAGGTATCTCCTTTAACTTTATTCCCTGCGTCTCAATTTCAGACATATCCAAAACGTTATTTAGAAGCTGGAAAAGTTGTGTGGAAGATGCATTAATGACCTGCAGGCACTCACGTACTTTCTCTTTGTCATCAATATTAAACCTTGCAATATCTGTCATTCCCACGATAGCATTCATTGGCGTTCTGATATCATGAGACATATTGGTAAGGAAATTACTCTTTGCCTGATTCGCTTTCTGTGCATTCAGTTTCTCCTGCTCTGCTGCAAGCATTGCATTTTCAATTTCTTCTGTCTGGCGCTTCTGTACCATCTTCTGATATTTCAATACGAACCCAACCGCACATCCAACGACCAGCATGGCAATCAGATTATCATTATAGTAATACTTTCTCTGCATGACCTCTGTCACAATCTCCGGATGCCGAAAAGCAAAACCAACCATTCCTATATTGACCAGAAGCGTAAGTGGTAACAATATCTTGAAATAGATACCCTCTGTCATCAGGAAAACAAGCAAAATACCAAAAGTCAGCCAAATAGGCATACCCGATTTAATACCGCCTCCTGATGCAACCAGAAATTGATAAGGGAAAAACACAAAGTTGATCGGAATCGTAACAATCGCTGACCATAATCCGATTTTCTGCGGATATACATTCAATAACACCAAAACAATCATGAGAAACATCATGATCAGAAACACGCCTAATATATCACGCTCTCCTTCCTGATACATAACGGTTTCTGTACTGATGATTATGGTCAATGCCACGATGGATATGACAAGAATGGCATTCATAACCAGTCTGTGCGTATCCATGGTACGATATTTCTCATTTATAAATACCTTCACCTTTTGTACTACATCCACTCTCTATTCTGCCTCCTTGATTTCATTTTCCGATTCCTCTGTTATTTCCATAATCTCTGAAAATGCCTGCTCATGCATCTTTGATACTGCATGCGGATTTCTCTTCAATAACGCTCTCAATCGTATGTATTCTTTATTCTTCATACTCAAAATATTATGCTTTTGCTTGGAAACAATACTTCTTGATTCTGAAATGGCCTGCAATATGGACTCATCCTTTTCCGCAATTCCTTTCAGTCTCTCTGCATAAGCCTCCATCGTGTCACTCAGTCGCTTAAGTGTTTCTTCCTTCACGGTTCTTGTTCTTTCCAGATTAGCAATAAATACTGCTTTGGTAGCACTCTTACGCTTTTTGTGTTCCTTTTTCCGGTTATAGAATTCTTTGCCTGACTCAATCGCAGTACTTAACTTTTTTAAGCCTACTTCTGATTTCTCCTTAAGCTCGGTCCCATAAAATGCCTGAATAACCTCAATATGCTTTTGAATTCTTCGAAATTCTGCATTATTCTCTTCCAGACTTAACAGCATTTCCTTCAGATTCAAAGCTTCACGTACGGACTCAAACATATCAATCGAAATCACAACCGTCAATATAAATACAAGAAACTCCACAAAATTATCATTCATACGTAGCACAAAACGTTCAATTGGATTATGCCCATATAAAGTAAGAATTACAGAAAACGCACCCCATGCTAAAGAAGATGTGAGGCAAATATGTCCTTTTAGATTGAAAGGCTGGTTACTATAATCCCAATACCGCACATGGAAAAGCTTCTCCATAACAACTCCCGTACAGTATTCCAATATGGTTGCACTGATCATACCAATAAAATATACTGCTACTGCATCTGTTCGAAATGGTAGCGTAAATATCAATACGATAATTGCTCCTGATCCATATATCGGGAGAAATGGTCCTCTCATGAACCCACGATTCACCCATTTTCCTTGCAGCACACTGACATAACAAGTCTCCCATATCCAACCGATAAAACAATAAATATAAAAGAAAAATAACCATTGTGAAAATGAATATATCATACGTTCGCTCTCCTCCATGCTATTTAGCAATTATTCATGAATACAGATTAATAACTTTCCATCTCGAACTTCAATCATACTTTCCTGTCCTATAAATTCATTGCTGATACCAATAGGAAATTCCATCTTAATTGTTGCATCCTGCAGCGAATACTTTAATCCCTGTTCCGTTACACCTTTCGCATCTCCGCCAAAAGCAAACGCAGAAAAGATTCCCCGCATAGAAGCCGGATAAATCCTTTTCTCATTGCAAAGTAACTCTATTCTGTCATGCACACCATACAGGACGCCTTTTGCTCCATGGTGATGCAAATACAACAAACACTGTATATTCGCAAACGAATGGTCAATTCTTTCTCCACCCAATGCTCCGTAGATAACAAACTCTTTACATCCTGCCGCAAGACCTTCTTTGATTGCTGCAAGCATATCAGTATCGTCTTTTTCTGTCGGAAGTTTCATTACCGGAACTTCTTTTTGAAAAGTTTCCTCTGCCACCGAGTCCATATCCCCAATCACCAGATTCGGAATCATTTGCATTTGTTTTACATAATCATAGCCTCCATCTGCGGCGATTAAATAATCGTCCTTTTCGTAGTTCCATGCTGCTTCGTTAAATTCTCCTGCCCCTACGATAATACATCTTTTTCTATTCTGCATAAAATAGCCATGCCTTTCCACAGATTCGCCATGTGAAAAATCTTCCGTATATGTATTTTTCACATGATTTTTATTTTCAATTATGTTTAAATTGTATTAACTATTTTACCAAATATCCCTCTATTTGTAAATCAGTGCTAAATTTTGGCATGATATGTAAAAAATCATGGTACCTTAGACTTATCCAAAATACCATGATTCTCTCAAACCTTTCTATGTACACTAAAACTTTGTGAAAATAGCAGTTCCCTGCTGAAGAACTCCTGCAATCTTCTCATTTGCATCCATACGGTTACTAATCTTCTCCATATCCACAACAAGCATTTGCGTACTTTCTGCCGCTCCATTAACACCCTTTGCACCTTCATCAATGGCATCTGTAATTGTACTGATAGAAGTAGCAATTTCATCCATTGCCCGCTTTAATGCATCTGTCTTCTCGGTGAATTCATTCATAACGCTTTCAATATAGGTAGCATTTTCTCTATACTGAACACCACTTTCCACGAAATTACCAAACTCCGGCATAATAGATTCATTCAGATATTCTACAAGATTATTGGCATTTCCTGCAAGGTTATGTACTGCATTGGTTACAACTGCGTTGATTTCCTGAATTCTGTTTGCTGTATCACGGCTGGAATCTGCAAGCTGACGAATTTCATCTGCTACTACTGCAAATCCCTTTCCTGCTTCTCCTGCTCTTGCTGCTTCAATGGAAGCATTCAATGCAAGCAGGTTGGTCTGGCTGGAAATGCTTAAGATTTCATTTGTAAGACTATTAACCTGGTCAACACTCTTACTATCTTCAATCGCGCGATTCAGTACATCAAGGATTTCCTGTACCTTGGTTCCTGTCTCCTGCATGGTAGATTTTGCATCATGCTCCATCTTATCTGCATTTGATTTCATTTCTTTCGAATAATCATTGATACTGCTTGATTTATCAGCGATAGTGTCTACTTCACCTCTTACAGAATCAACACTTCTATTAATCGTTCCGGCTGAATTTCCAACTTCCTGCATAGTTGCCGCAAGTTCTTCTGTAACAGCAGAAAGATCTGAAGCACTGTCATTAGAAGTTCTTACACTTTCCTGAACCTCATCTACTACAACTCTCATTTCATTCGTATTCTCAATAATAAGCTTTAAGATATTCTGCAGCTTATCCATGAAAGTATTGAAACCATTTCCAAGCTCTGCAACTTCTCTAATGGATGCAATACTGACACGTTTTGTCAAATCGCCTTCATTTCTATCAATATCAGAAATGATATTTCGAATCTGTTTATTCGTTCCTGTAATCGGTCTAATAACAAGGAACGATACACAGCCTAAGGAAGCAAGCAGTGTAAGAATACTTACAGCAATAGTAACGCCATTACTTACCAAAGAACTTGAATAAACATCAGAAAGCTGTGTTCTTGCCTCTGCCGCACCTGCGTTGGCATTTTCCATCATTTTCTCGATTTCCTGTTCAATTGCTGTATTATAATCAGAAATCAAGCCATTTGCCAAATCATGTGCTGCCACCTTACTGTTATTTGCACTGTATGCCATCATATTGGCAATTTCATACTTCATGTTCTCATAATTGGAAACTATCTTATCAAAAGAAGCTTTATCTGATTCCAGCAAATAACTCTGCTCATAATCTGCAAGGTACCCTTCTACAACTTCCTGTTCTTCTCTGATAGAATCAACCACAGTAATCATGGTAACCAAATCCGTTGCAATGATGTGGGATAAGCCCTTACTATGTACTACTTTCATTTCATTTTCAATTTCAGCAAGTTTCGAGATACTTGTCATGTATTCATCTGCAATCTCTGTTGCATTCGCATTTACTTTTCTAATATTTGAAATTGCCTGTATATTGGAAATAATAGATACAACTCCCAATACAAATACCGGAATCAGAATAACTGTTGTTATACTGATGCGTCGTTTCTTTTCCATTTTCTTTTCCCCCTTGTTATTGTACTGTAGAAGCGGTAATTCCCGCTACTAACGTATCCATTATATCCTGCAATGGCTTACCATCCGGATTGCCTGCAAGAATCGTATGCGCAAAGTTGGTACATGGTGTCCAATAAAGATTACCTACTCTTTGCAAAGTACCATATTGGGACTGATCAATAACGGCTGCAATAGCCGGAACCTGATTTACTGCATCGGATGCTGCCGCATTGATATTGGAAGGTCCCTGATTTCTTTGCTCGAATCGAATCGTCTGATTCTCCTCATTTGTAAACCAGTCTGCAAGCTTATGTGCCCATTCCACATGATCCGAATACGAATTGACGCCCATCATCTTATATCCCTTGAAAGAAGACATCTGTACCTGCTTACCTGCACAGGTATACGTTGGGAGCTTACAAGCTCCATAATCAGCTCCCCATGCTTCTTTTACAGATATCGCATTCCAAACACCACTAATACCTGCAATCACTTCTCCTGTTGCAAGATCTTCTACAAATCCACTGTCAGGCTGTGCCTTAAATGCAGGACTTGCCGTGATATCCAGTAATGCCTGTGCAATGTCAACTCCCTTTATAGAGCCTTCTGTCGTATTCCAATTACAATAATTGGTAACACCATCTGCATTCAGTCCAAATTCCAATCCTGTTCCACCAAAGAATGTATACATATACCAACCGGAATCAAATTCCATGGATATCTTCTTGCCGGCTGCCTCTGCTGCTGCAAGAATTCCATCCATTATCTTTACATCCTCCTGAGTAAAATATTCCTTATTATAATACAGGAAATATCCATTATCTGCGGTATATGGATATGCAAACAACGTACCATTATAAGATGCTGCTTCAACTGCATCCGCAAGATTTGCACTTCCTACCTCATCCGCATTTGGAACCGGTGATAATGCACCCGCTGCAATCATGCCCAACAACTGATCATCCGGTAGTGAGAATACATCTGCGCCATTATGGATGTCTCCAAGTAAACGGTTCTTTGTTTCCGCATCACTTTGTACATCCAGAGTAATCTCAAATTCTGCCTGTCCGGCATACTTCTGCTTAAAGCTTTCTATCATTCCTTCTAACATCTCAAAGTTATTCTCTTCTGCCCAAACAGTCAGCTCCACTTTTCCGGATTCCAATTTCCCTTCCTGCACACTGGCAGATTCACCTGTTACTTCATCAGTACTTTCCTGCGCTGTATCTTCTGTTGTCTGGCTACTTCCACAGCCCGATAAAGCCATAGACAGCATGGTTCCCGACAGCATCACTGCAAGTAATTTCTTTTTCACGTTCATACTTCCTTTCCCTCTGCAGCCTCTCACGCAGACTGTATTATAAGTTTTTTTATACTGTCTCTTATTATTTTCAGTTTATATGCTACATACATTGTACAATAACTGACTAATTAAATCAACTAAAAACCGTCATTATATACAAAAATATAGTACTTTTGACTTATACAAGAAGTAAAACATTCCTATTTTCATTATTCAACTGCAGAGGCTGTTATTCCTGCAACCAGCGTATCCATCATATCCTGTAATGGTTTACCATCCGGATTGCCTGCCGCAATAATATCTCCAAACTCTACACAAGCATCCCAATAGTGATTTCCTACTCTTTGTAACTTGCCATATTGTGACTGATCAATAATGGCTGCAATTGCAGGCTCCTTAGATACTACATCCGAAGCGGCTGCCTTAATATTAGAAGGTCCCTGACTTCTTTCTTCAAAACGAATCGTCTGATTCTCTTCATTTGTAAGCCATTGTGCAAGCTTATGTGCCCATGCCTCATGTTCTGAATAGGAATTCACACCCATCATTTTGTAGCCTGTAAAAGAAGACATTTGTATCTGCTGTCCTGCACAGGTATAGGTTGGAAGCTTGCATGCCCCATAATCAGACCCCCATGCTTCACGAACTGTTACTGCATTCCATACTCCACTAATGCCCGCAATCACTCTTCCAGACTGAACGCCTTCTATAAAAGAGCCATCCGACTGTTCTATAAATGCCGGATTGGATGTTACCTGTAACAATGCTTCTGCAATATCAACTCCTTTTATTGCGCCTTCTGTTGCGTTCCAGTTACAATGATTCGTAACTCCATCTTCGTTTAAGCCCATTTCAAGTCCAGTACCACCAAAGAAAGAATACATATACCAGCCGGAACTAAAGTCCATGGAAAATTCTTTTCCTGCCGATTCCGCTACTGCAAGAATGCCATCCAATGTCTGCACATCACTTTCCGATAAATACTTTTTATCATAATACAGGAAATAACCATTATCCGCTGTATATGGATAAGCATATAACGTTTCCTTGTAAGTTGCCGCTGCAACAGCCTCTGCAACATTTTCACTGCTTATGGTTGATGCCTCTACTACAGGAGATATAGCTCCTGCCGCAATCAATGAATAAAGCTGGTCATCTGCCATGGAAAAAACATCCGGTGCATTATGCACATCTCCAAGTATGATATTTTTTGCTTGCGATGATCCCAGTTCCATCAGTGTAATCTCAAATTCTGCCTGTCCTTCATACTTCTGTTTAAAACTTTCACACATCTTTTCCATTAGTTCAATTTGATCTGCATCCGCGCCAACTGTCAGTTCCACTTTTCCAGACTCAAGCTTTATTTCCTGTTCTTCCCCCGTTTCTGCTACCGCCTCAACCGTACCTTCTTGTGCTGTTTCTTCTGATGTCTGACTGCTTCCACAGCCCGATAGCGCCATAGTCAGCATAGTCCCGGACAGCACTACTGCAACTAATTTCTTCTTCACTTTCATACTTCCTTTCCCTTACAGTCATACTCATAGACTATATTGTATGTTTTTTAATATATGCTTCTCGAGTATTCAGTTTTTATTCTATTATAC
>CAYUKO010000087.1:0-16889 GCA_964445375.1 uncultured Roseburia sp. | reverse complement strand
TACCAAATAAGCGTCCCGATATGAGCAGCATGGTAGCCGACTCGCGCGGCACACTCCCCACCACTAAGCTTGAATTTACCCAGCTTTCCTTTGACAAATGTTATTATGCTTTCTATAATTTTTAGTAAAATACATAAGGGGGGACTCTCAAAATGAAAAAGATAAACGGCAGTCATATTGCCATTCCTACATTATTAAAGGTTGAAGCGGGTGCCTTGGAACATATTGGAACTTATTTTAAAGAGAACAATTTTCAGAAGGTTGTTATTTACTTTGGAAATGGTTTGATTGATATGTTTGGATATAAAGTGTTAGACTCCCTTCGTGATGCCGGGATTGAGGTATTAGAATATTGCGAACTGGATACGGTAGATATGGATGATATCATTAAGCTTGCTTTTGGACTTCCCAATTCCACTCAGGCAATTATTGGACTTGGCGGTGGCAAGGTAATTGATGCTGCAAAATATATGGGATTCTTACGTAAGCTTCCTTTTATCAGTATTCCGACCTCCGCTTCCAGTGATGGTTTTTCCAGTGCGAGTGCATCACTTCTTATCAACGGAAGACGAAGTTCTGTTCCGGCAAGAATGGCATATGGTATTATTGTTGACACAGATGTCATAAAAAGTGCACCTGCAAAATTTCTCTATTCGGGAATTGGCGATATGGTGTCTAAGATTACAGCCCTTTATGACTGGCAGTTTGAAGAAGAACACGGTGCCGCTCAAGTCAATGACTTTGCCATGATGATTGCCAAAAAGGCTGTAAACAGCTTTGTCAGAACACCTTTTGAAAGCATTCAGGATAAGATTTTCTTAAAAGAATTGCTGGATTCTCTTGCGATGAGCGGTATTGCAAATGAGATTGCAGGAAGCAGTGCTCCCACAAGCGGCAGCGAACATCTCATATCCCATGCACTGGATAAGATATTAGAAACACCTCAGCTCCACGGTATTCAGGTCGGTATTGCTACCTATCTGATGAGCCGTGTGCAGAATCATCGTTATCAGAGAATTCATACTGTGTTTACGAAAACCGGCTTTTGGGATTATGTCGGCACGCTCAATTTAAACGTGGATGATTTCAAAAAGGCAATTGACCTTGCGCCTTCCATAAAGCCCTTCCGCCATACTTACCTTCACGAAGAGCAGTATCGCGAATTAGCAAAACAGCTCCTCGATGAAGATGAAGTATTAAAAAAGGTATTTTATCATTAAATTATTCTGCTTCGAGTACAACCACCTGACCGGATTCTAAATACAAATCCGCGCCCTGCATCTGGATGTAATCCTTATTGCTTAATAAAATCTGATTGTCTGGTGAATCAGCAAGGGTTATTTTCTTTGCTGATTCGCCAAAATTGGCAATCACCTTAACTGCTTTCTCCTTGGTTCTGCGTTCAAAGGCTAGAATGCTGTCTTCTTCCTCCATAAAAGGTACGAAGTCTCCATACGTAAACACTTCTCTAAACTTCTCTGACTTACGAAGGGCAAGCAGCGCTTTATAGTAATTCAAAACGGAATCTTTTCTCTGCTCCTGTTCTTTGACATTAATCTGTGTGAAATTAGGATTCACTTTCAACCACGGTGTACCTGTTGTAAAGCCTGCCTGGTTGGTATCATCCCACTGCATAGGTGTTCTTGCATTATCACGGCTATTACGGAAACAAGCTTCTAAAGCTTCCTCATCCGTAAGCCCTGCTTCTCTTGCCATTTTATATTCACCCTTTGTACTGATGTCATCATATTCTTCAATGGAATTCATTCTGCAATTACGCATACCGATTTCCTGCCCCTGATACAGGAAAGGAATACCACGAAGCAGAACACTGATTGTTCCAAGCATCTTGATACCTGTTTCGTTCTGTAAATACTCTGGTAAATAACGATTTGCGCCCCTTGGTTCATCATGGTTCTCAATGATATTTGCTAAGAATCCAACACCCTGACACTCAAGCTGGGAATGGATGATAACCTTCTTCAAGTCTTCAAAGGCTACCGGCTTACTGTCATACCAGCCATGCTCCCCAAAGGTAAGCGTATGTGAAGAGAAATCAAACATCGTAGAGAAATGACCATCATCTCCTATAAACTCTGCAAGCTCATCCTTCTTCATGTTAAAGACCTCTGCCACCGTAAATGCATCATACTTCTCAAACGTATTCTTTTTCAAATCCTCAAGCAGTTCACCGACTCCATTGACACTCTCCACCATGCGCCATAGACCAGCAAGCCCGTCATTGCCATCCGGCTCAAAACTCTTGAATTCCAAATCCTTTTTGATATTAATAATCGCATCAATACGAAATCCGGCAACACCCTTTTCCAGCCACCAGTTCACCATTGTATACAACTCCTGTAATACCTTTGGGTTATTCCAGTTCAAATCAGGCTGCTCCTTCGCAAACATATGAAGATAATAGTAATCCGTTCCCTCTACCTTCTCCCAGGCACTTCCTCCAAAGTAAGAGCGGTAATTGCTTGGCGGATTTCCATCCTTTCCCTTACGGAAATAGAAGTAATCACCATATTCCCCTTCTGGGTCCTGCAAAGCCTTCTGGAACCATTCATGCTTGTCAGAGCAATGATTGATTACCAAGTCCATGACAATATACATGTCTCTCTTCTTGGCTTCTCTTAAAAGCTCATCAAACTCTTCCATAGTTCCAAAGGTCTCATCAATTTTATAATAATCAGAAATATCATATCCCTGATCTACAAAAGGAGACTGATAGATTGGTGATAACCATATAATGTCAATTCCCAAGTCTTTTAAATAATCAAGACGGTTAATCACACCTCTTAAATCTCCAATACCATCTCCATTCGTATCCTGAAAGCTCTTTGGATAAATTTGATATGCAACCTTTCCATGCCACCATTTTCTCTTCATAAAAAAACCTCCCTATAATGTTCTCATGTTCTTAAAGTCTTTTGCTTTTTTATATCACTTTAATTACATTATAATCATTATAAAGAGGTTTTCTTCACTTTAATTGACTTGTTTATTGCACTATTTTGACTTCTCTCGATATTCAGTTGGCGTAACGCCCTTTTCCTTCTTAAATCTGCGGATAAAGTAGCCTGCATTCTCAAACCCACAGCTCGTTGCAATATCAATAATCTTGTCCTGCGTCTCTATCAGTGCTGCTGCCGCCTTCTCAATCCGAATTACATTGATGTATTCCGTAATCGTCTTGCCAATATTCTTCTTAAAATAACGGCAAAAATACTGCGGATTCATATTTACCAACGATGCCAGCTCATCTAATCTGATTGCAGAGTCATAATGCTCACCAATATAGCTGATTACCTTTTTCAAATTCTCCACGGAAAGCTCGTCTTCACGCCTCATTGCTTCCTGCTTTGCTAATAGTCCCTTTTCATACAATAATGCAAGCAATTCCAAAAGCAGCGACTTTATATGCAAATAAGCAGCATTCTTTTCGATTTCCTGCTCTATGCCACATACATTCATCTGCTGAATTCTTTGCTCAATTTCTTCATAGATTCTTCTTATATCATCAAATACAGGAGTATCTCCGGTAAATAGAATTGGCATTCTTAATCTGCCGTCTAATAAGGGACGAATGAGCTTTGCCTGAATCGCATCATAATGCTCAAAGCTTACAATCTCAAGAGGAAACACAATGGCACTTTCCATGCAGTCTTTTCCTAGAGTCAGCGCATGCAGCTCTTCTGAGTGAACACACATAATCGCCGGAGCTTCTATCTCATATTCTCTGGTGTTTAACCACACTGGAAAAGTACCGCTCTTAAAATAAATCAGTTCTATCTCTTCATGCCAGTGAGGAACAACATGCCACGCTTGTTCTCCCGGCCATTCATAAAGAGCTACCGGAAAACTTACCGTACCATGTGTTGTATTCTCTTTTAAGGTGGGATTAACCAATTTCTCCATGTTTTTCATAATTTGTTACCTTCGTTACCTGATTTTTCTCATCTACAAAGAGCACTACAGGACGCATTTCTTTTGCTTCTTCCGGTGTTACATTTACGTATGTCATAAGAATGATCTTGTCTCCTTGCTGTACCATACGTGCTGCTGCACCGTTTAAGCACATAACACCACTTCCACGTTCTCCTGCAATGGTATAAGTTTCAAAACGTGCTCCATTATTCACATCAACAATCTGTACCTTTTCATATTCAAAGATTCCCGCCTGTTCTAATAAATCAACATCCACGGTAATACTTCCAACATAATCTAATTCTGCCTGTGTTACTGTGGCACGGTGAATCTTAGATTTTAACATAGTAACTGTCATACTTCTTTACTCCTTTTATATAAAACAAAACTGCAGCTCTAAATGTTAACCACAATGTTGTCAATCAATCTGGTCTTTCCGATATAAACAGCAATCGCAATTAAGACTTCTCCCTTAATATAATCCGTCTGCTGTATTGTCGCAAGATCAACCGCTTTTACATAATCAATCTTTGCAAGCGGCTCTTTTTCAATTTCTTTTGTCATAGCTTCCAGAATCAACTTTGCACTGCGTTCTCCCTTTTCTATCATTTCCCTGGCTAAGAAAATAGAGCGACCTAGTACTAATGCAGCCTTTCTTTCTTCCGTTGACAGATATGTATTTCTTGAACTTTTTGCCAGTCCATCTTCTTCACGGATAATAGGACAACCTATGATTTCTATCGGCATATTCAAGTCCTTCACCATTCTACGGATAATCGCAAGCTGCTGTGCATCCTTTTGTCCAAAATATGCTCTATCTGGTGCTACAATGTTGAATAGCTTTGTTACCACGGTACACACGCCACGGAAATGTACTGGTCTTGTTAATCCACAAAGCTCCTGCGTTAACACATCCATATCCACAAAGGAATAAAAGTTATCACCATACATTTCCTCTGGTGTTGGATGAAAAATCAAATCAACGCCATGCTCTTTGCACATATCGGCATCACGATTTAAATCTCTAGGATAGCTTTCCAAATCCTCGTTAGGTCCAAACTGCATAGGATTTACAAAAATACTTACGACAACCTTGTCATTTTCTCTTGCTGCATCAATCAGACTCATATGTCCTTCATGTAAATATCCCATCGTTGGTACGAAGCCAACACTCTGTCCTTCCTTCTTCCAAGCACTTACGCATTCTCTTACTTCTTTTATTGTTGAAACGATTTTCATTTTATTCTTCTTGCCTTTCTCCTAATATAATTTTTCAATCACGGAATCCTCTATTTTAAAACTATGCTCTGATGTTGGAAAAACTCCTGCCTTGGTTTCCTGAATATAGGCAGCTACCCCATCACGCATAGCCTTTCCTGCATCTGCAAATACCTTAACAAACTTTGGTTTAAAGCCTCCATACATAGAAAGGAAATCCTGATATACAAGTACCTGTCCATCACAATCTGCCCCTGCACCGATACCTATTGTAGGAATCGATAACTCTCTGGTAATTCTCCGCGCAAGCTTTGCCGGTACACATTCCATTACCACCATGCAGGCTCCTGCTGCCTCTACCGCTTTTGCATCCTGTATCAGTTTTCTTGCTGCTTCTAAATCTTTTCCCTGTACCTTGAATCCACCAAATGCATTTACCGACTGTGGGGTAAGCCCAATATGAGCTACAACCGGAATGGATGCCTTAACAATCGCTTCGATATGCGGTGCAAAATCCACGCCGCCCTCCAGTTTTACTGCATGCGCATGTCCTTCCTTAACCAGTCTTCCTGCATTTACAACAGCATCATAAACTGATGTCTGATATGACATAAATGGCATATCTGTTACAATAAATGCGTCCTTCGCCCCCCTTGCAACTGCGGCTGAATGATGTATCATATCTTCCATGGTAACGGATAACGTATCTTCGTAACCTAACATCGTCATGCCAAGGGAATCCCCTACCAGAATCGTATTCACACCTGCTTCATCCATAATTTTTGCGGTGGTGTAATCATACGCTGTTACCATGACAATCTTGTCATTTTCTTCCTTTTGCCTTTGTAACGTCAAAACAGTATTCTTCATTCTAATGCCACATCCTTCCAAATGTTATTCATTTTCTTCACACAATTGTTTCATTAAGGAATAATCTCTGTCAGGATGCTTTCTTTGTGCCACTCGAATCAAGTATGACGCATTCGCACAGTATGCTCTTTTCATCTCACCATCAAGTGTCCCAATGTGTTTTTGTACTGTCTCTACATCATTACGCTCTACTGGTCCTGTAAGTGTATTCGTGCAACCATCCTTTAAAATATGTACCAGATTTCCTTTTGCCAGCTTATATAACTCTTCTCTTGCTTCCCTCTTTGAAAAACCACATTCTTCAAAAAGCGTTTGTGCCATGTCAAAAAGAGCAGTCATATAATTGGATGATAATGCTGCCGCTGCATGATACTTTGTTTTATTTTCTGCCAAAATGATTCTCGTTGGATTTCCCATACTTTGAAACATTTCTTCTAAAAACGGGAGATACTTCTCATCACCTTCGATAGTAAATAATGCACCGGAAAGCTCACTCCATGATTTTTCCCGGCTGCTAACTGCCATGAGGGGATGAATTGAATAGGCAAAACTCTTTGTACTGCCTATGTCCGAAAAGATTTTTGAACTATGAAGACCGCTACAGTGACCGATTATCTTACCGGATACATAAGGCTTTGCTTCTTCCCATACAGAAGCAATCGCCCCATCCGGTACCGTAAACAGAATCATATCGCAACTGCTTATGATTTCCTGTAGATTCTCATAATATGTTGTTTGTGTAAATGTTGCTGCCCATTTGGCAGACTTGGGGCTTAGACTGTAATATCCTCCTACTTTCCTGCCCTTTTCCTTTAAATATTTTCCAAGTGATACGCCGACTTTACCGGCTCCTATAAAACCAATTTGTATACTTTCTAACAGTATATACCGCCTCCTTTTCGAAAGCAGTTACGATTGTCTCATTCTATTGCTTATCACGGTCAGACCACTGTCTGATCCATGTATGCAAATCGCTATAAGCAATCTTCTCATAGTTTTATATCTTTTCTTCATCTTAAATATCTTAAATCTTTGGTATCATTTCTGCTTTACAGAATATCATCCGAAAGATACTATAACACTTCCTATTGAAAATGACAAATATTTCTAATTCCCCGCACTCTCGTACCTCGTGAGTCCCTTTTGGAATAATCCATATGCAATCAGCCAAAAGATAACTGCTATCATACATTCCGCACCGATTGTCTTTAAAACATTGGCATTCACAAGAAAAAATGTGGAAGGAATATAAGCTACAAACGCAAACGGAAGCACGGTCATTAAAATAACCTGAATCGGTTTGGAATAAATCTCAATTGGATATTTTGCAAAATCAGCTACTTCATAAGCAGTATTCAAAAATGGACTGCTGTCCTTGAACCAAAATGCCGTTGCTGCAAAAAACAACTTAACTGAGGTATAAATCACCGCACCAGCCAATATGGAAATCAGGAAAAAAACGATTTTCAAAGGTGTGACTTCTACGATTCCATTTTTCACTGCTCTTGCAACTAACACGATTCCGATCAAAAGCTCTCCAAATGCATCCATCTGAAACCTCTCACAGACAATCTGAAAAAACAGGTTCATCGGGCGAAGCAAATATTTATCAAAGGTTCCCCTGATTACCATCTGCCATGCAACCATCCAGAGATTATCCGTGAACAGATGGTCAAGTCCTCTTGGTATCTGTGCAAATCCATAAATAAACAGCATTTGTTCGAATGACCAGTCCTTCATAGACGGAATCTGTTCAAAAACCAGATATAGGAATGCAATTCCTGCTCCCTGCGAAATCAAAAATCCGCCAAGACCAATCAAAAAATCAATTTTAGACTGCATCGTTGTTTTTAAATATTGGACTACAAAAATTCGATACAGCCTGATATAACGGCTTATTTTTTTCACGTTCGTCTCCCCCCTTTTAGCCACCTAAGATTACCATTCTCTTTTCTACCTTTTTCCATAGGAAACTGCCTAATACATAAAGCAGCACTACCCAAACAAGCTGCTTGGTAAGCTCAAAAATCATCT
Source organism: uncultured Roseburia sp. (assembly GCA_964445375.1). Lineage (GTDB taxonomy): Bacteria > Bacillota > Clostridia > Lachnospirales > Lachnospiraceae > COE1. Next base: position 8,834 of record CAYUKO010000087.1, on the reverse strand, counting down.
CTGTTCCAGAACACTTTCCAAGATATATCATGACTGGTACATAAGTCATCGCTGTAAATGGCAGAAAGGAAAAAATCTTTTGAAATATAGCAGGAAAGAAAGATATCGGAATCAACTTGCCTGTTAAAAAATTTAAAACAGCATTCTTAATGATTGTCATTCCAAAAATATAGGTTGTAATAAACGCTAATAATCCAAAACAATAATCGAAAAAAACATAAATTAAAAAGCTCAAAAATAAACTAAGCAGAAATGAAAGAATCCTACCAGGGCTGCTCATATCCATCCCAAGCTTCGTTACCTTGAAAACTTCTAACCCAATCCAGATAAACAAAGAGGGAACCACCAGTCGATACACCATAATGCCAAACGCCTTAAACACCAGACTCATTCGATAATTGATTGGCTTAATTAAGTTCATCGCCACATTTCCATCAACGACATCTCTGCCTATTTCAGAGGAAATTCCCACCATAATAATATCCGAAATCGTATAGGACATAAACACATACAAAATCATCTCACTTCTGGTAAAACCGCCTAGTTCTCCAGAGGTCGTACTTGCATATATCGCCATCCAAAGATAATAATAAATGAACATACCAAAGAACTTTCGCAGCATACCAAGATAAAATCTACCCTTATATGCAAAATTAGACTTAATCTGATTCAATGCAAAGGGCCAATAAATTCGTAAATTTCTTTTCATTATGACGCCTCCATACCATGCTGATATATTTTCTTAACAATGTCTGTTAACTCTGTTTCCTTAATCTGCACATCCGTTACCTCAGTAATTGCCATAATCTTTGCAATCACATCCGCCACCGAAAAGTCCGTTTTATTAAAGTTTACCGAGAGCTTTTTCTGATTTATCATAATTTCTAGCTCTTCACGAAGTGCAGCAATCTTGTCTTGTCCCGGTACTTCTTTAACTTCGAAATGAACACTGCAATTACCTCCATAGCTCTTTTTCAAATCCGACAAGCTTCCGTCATAAATCTTTTTACCAGCATCAATAATAATAATTCGATTACAAAGTTCCTCAATATCGCCCAAATCATGCGTGGTCAAAATAACTGTGGTATGATACTTTTGATTGATTTCCTTGATTGCCTGGCGCATCCTATCTTTCACCACAATATCAAGTCCAATCGTTGGCTCATCCAGATATAACACCTTAGGATTATGTAACAAAGCGGCTGCCAAGTCAGCTCTCATTCTCTGCCCTAAAGATAAGGTTCGAACTGAGCTGTGAATGAAAGGCTCTAACTCTAAGATTTCATAAAAGAAATTCATGCGTTCCTTAAAATCTTCATCACTCACTTCATAAATTTCTTTTAAAACAGTATAAGTCTCACTAAGTGGCAAATCCCACCATAACTGTGTTCTTTGTCCAAATACAACACCTATATTCTTTGCGTTGCTTTTTCGATTTTTATATGGCTCGATTCCATTCACCAGACAAGTACCCTCTGTTGGTGTCAATATACCAGACATCATTTTGATTGTCGTAGATTTTCCTGCACCATTGCTTCCGATGTAGCCGACGATTTCACCTTCTTTTATCGAAAAAGAAACATCATCTACCGCTGTCTTTTGTTCCTTCTCCTTAGTGAACAATCCTTTTACAGCTCCCTTAAATCCGGGATAATGTTTGGTAGATACAAACTTCTTGCTAACACTCTTTAACTCTATTACATTCTGATTCATAATCTTTATCGCCTTCCCCTCATATCTAAATTTTTCACATTTTATCATATTATGTAAACTTGCTCAATCTCTAAGTTTATTGTATTAATTTTTATCCCATGCTACAATAAACTATCAACACAAACGAACTATACTTTTTGCAACGGAGAAAAATTATGCCACAAAAAGACAGCTATCAAGACCGTATGATTCCTATTGAATTTGAGAGTCATGAAACCTTTGAAAATACAATATTAGACGAACGCATGACCATTACTCTGATTACCAATGGTTCTGCACGCTTTACAATGAATAACGAGAACATTACTCTAAAAGCACCATGCATTATACTGTTATCTCCATATGATACCTTAAAGCTAATTGAACAAAATCACCTCTCTGCAGAATCTTTTTCCTTCCATCCAAACTTTGTAAATTCTGCATTATCTTTCCAATCCTTGTCAGAAAACCATTTTTGTCAAATTGAAGATGAGCATGATAGAAATATGATGAATCTGTTTTTAAGAAGAGATGAATTCTATAGGGGCTATTTATGTTTACCTGCCACTACATTCCTACGTATTCGTGAATGGTTAGCTATTATTGGAACAGAAACCTTTTCGCAAAGTGATATGACATGGACTTGCAGAATACGAAGATACTTATTGCAGATTCTATATCTGCTCGATGATCTTGTATATTCTGAAGAGAGAAGAAATGAAACCTTAAACAAATCTCTTGTTGATTGTTGTCTTGAATATATTCATGTAAATTATCCTGATAATATATGCCAGCAAACTCTGTGCGACTTAGTTCATACCAATCGCACTACACTGAATCGCAAATTCAAAGAGCAAGTTGGTATGACCTCTATAGGCTATTTACTTCATTACCGCTTAAAAATTGCTTGTGAAGCATTGACTCATACGGGCTTGTCTATCGCTGAAATCGCAGAGGCCACCGGATTCCAGTATGATACCTATTTTATTCGGCAGTTTACCAAGAAAATGGGCGTAAGCCCAACCGAATATCGAAAGCTGGCTTGGAAAGAGTAGCAACGCTACCCTTTCACAAGCAGCAAGTGATGAAAGCAGTATTCCTTCCCTACTTCCTACACACAAACATTCCAGTAGACTTATGGATAAAAATCGCTCCCTCTTTTTCCAGCTTGTCCTGTATCATACTACGGAACTCCTCGCCTCGCTGAGAAAGGATATACGGTGCATTTCCCGGATAAGAATAAACATAATCATAGATACTGTCCGCATCCTCAACAATCAGGTCATTTTCATGGTCGAATCGTTCCACCTTAGAAAAGAACTTATGTAGCTGTGGCTTGGCATTCTCAAGCTGAAAACCAACCGTAAAATTAATTGACGACGTTTCTATCCTCTTATCAAAAGCAGCCACTATCTCATGCAGTTCTCGCATATGTGTATTTCCCACCGTAGAGCAGAAAAAGGATCCTGTTGGCTTTAGCGCTTTTGCAATCGCCTGTAAACAGGCTTCTCTGTTTTTTACGTGGTATAGCATATGATTGGCAATGATGTAATCATATTCGTTTTCATCCAGTCGCAATTCATTGGCATCCATAACACGATATTCCACCGCAATCTTGCGCTCTGCTAATATGCTTGCATAGTGCACAAGGTTCATCCGTGTCTCCTCTAGCATCCCCTCTGAGCGGTCTGTTAGAATCAGATGCAGTCCTTGTGGCAATCTGTGTATATTTTTCGTCCACAACAGTCCATTTCCACAGCCAAGCTCTAGTACGCTAGAGTTCTCTTTCAACTCCATCTTCTCATGTACCCAATCCATCCAATCTTGGCTACTTGTACTATAATCATGAATTCGTATGCGTTTTTCCAGATTTGTGGCGTTCTTGTACTGCTCCTGTATCTTTTCCTCGTCAGTGAGCAGATTCAACAGATGAACCAGATAGCTCCAACGGTTCTCTTCTTCACTCTTCTCCATAATTTCAATCGTTGCAATCATCTGCTCCAACTGTGCCTTTTTCTCCTGTAACAGCTGCTTCTGCTCCGCTAGCTGTGTATTCATATCTCGCTTTGTCGCAATATCATCCTGTATCATTGCCTCAATCTGCTGAAGTGAAAAGCCCAGATACTTCAACATCAGAATCCTTTGCAGGATGATTAGCGACTCCTGATTGTAATAACGATACCCTGCCTCCGAATAAGACACTGGCTTTAGTAATCCCTTCACATCATAAAAACGAATGGTTCGCAGAGAAACACCTGCGATTTTAGCAATTTCCCCAGCTGTATATAACGTTTCTCCCATATCTAACCTTACCTTTCTATCCCTTTTGACTTATTCCAGATATCTGTTAACTCTATCATAATGGGTTACGTTAGGTAACGGTCAAGTACTTTTTCTAATCTTTTTTCTGCGCCGGATTATCCACCACTTTCTTATCCTTATCATACCTTGAGCCGTGACATGGACAATCCCAGCTCTCCTCCTCTTCATTCCAAGTCAAATGACAGCCCATATGGCTGCAACGTACTTCCTTTCTACCAAACAGCCCCTTCGTTAGCCCAGCCACACTTTCTCCTACATCCACCAAAAATTGCTTCATGCCTGCCCGAATCAGCAAACGCTGCGGCGTAAACACATCTTCATATGGATTCTGTTCCCCGCAAATCATATCGCTGATTATCATAGCAGATACCATAGAAGAGGTCATTCCCCACTTATGAAAGCCGGTTGCCACATACCAATAAGGACGGAAAAGAGAATATCTTCCAATAAACGGAATTCCATCATGCGACATGCAGTCCTGTGCCGCCCAATTTGCTGTTTCCTCTGCGTTTGGATAAAGCAAATTTGCCTGTTCTCTCAGATAAGAGTACCCTACCTTGTCACACTGGCAGACCTTTTTTCCTGTTCTATGAGCGCCTCCGCCTAATAAGAGCTTCCCTTCCGCACATCGAAGAGACAGAGCTCCTTCCTCGATTCCGTAATACATTCCTGACAGCTTTTCCGGTACTTTCTCGCCTTTTAATGCTAACACGTAGCTTCTCTCCTGATGCTGTCTTAGAAAATAAAAGCCCGGTACATTCAAAAATGGATAATGTGTCGCAAAGATGATATTGTCTGCCTCAATCGTTCCCCGATTCGTCGCAACGATATGACCATGCACAAAAATCGCATTGGTATTCTCATAAATGGTAAGCTTTTCTGCCAATGCCTTGATAAACGCTAACGGATGAAATTGCGCCTGATTCTCAAAGCATACCGCTCCCGTGACTGCAAAGGGCAGCTCCTGTATTTTGTTTCCTGCTAGAAAGTAAGCATTGATTCCAAGTGCCTTTGCCGCTTCCGTCTCCTGTGTTAATATCTCCCTTCCCTCTTCCTTGGTAGAATACAAAAAGGAAGGAAGTCTCTCGAACTGACACTCGATTCCTTCCTCCTTTATGATTTCTTCATATGCTGTGATTGCCGCTTCATTTGCCATCGCATAGCCTTTGGCTCTGCTCTTTCCCGCCTTTTTTATCATATTATGATAACATAAGCCATGCTGGCTCGTAATCTTGGCAGTGGTATTCTTCGTCTGTCCGCCAGCCACTTTATCAGCCTCTATCACAATAACCTCTAAACCTTTCTTTTGTAGTAAATATGCGGTCAATATTCCCGCCATTCCTGCACCGATTACCACGTTCTGAACATGGATATCGCCTTTTAGTTCCTTTTGCTTTGCTATTTTTGTTGTATCACTCCAGATTGATTGCATGCGCGTTTCCTCCTGCTTAGCCTCTCTTAAGATAAGTCTTTGCAGAATGAATTGATTTTATTTATCATAATTCATGCTATGCAACCAGATATTGCATACTTTTTCTCCTGATCTACCACTAACTTTGTTTCCTGTTATATGCCAAATATCCTCTTATCATACAAACCAGAAAGCCAATAACCGCAATGACAATCGGAATCACCAGCACATTCCACATGTCCATAACACATTCATACATGACTAGCAAAATGGGATTACTACCTACCAATAAATATGCAAAGCCACCAAACAAAATTCTAATCAGAACAGGCAAGCCCCAGCAAATTAATGCCCCTATCACTGCATAAAATGTATTTTGAACATGTGCGGACACACACAATGTAATCGCTGAAAGATAGAAAAGCGCAAGAAAATTTACTCCCAAAACCATAAACACTGCCTCCTTGATCGTAATTGTAAGCCATGCACCTGTTCCCATGACCATCCAGTACGAACATTCTGCACCATCTAGTCCAAACACTGCATTACATAATGCTATTGACAATGTACAAACCACTGCATAGACAAAAAATGTCATTGTAAACACAGCCATCATTTTTGCTAAGGTGTCTTCTTTTTTCCCTTTCTCTGTCGTAAACAACAAAGGAATCATGCTTAGCTGACTCTCTTCTGCGAAAATACGTGATACCGCTACTATAATCACGATACTTCCCAGAACCATTCCAAGCTGAAGCATCTCTAAGAGAACCATCCATCCTTTTGTATAATATAGATATATTTCTGACTCCATTTTTCCTATTTCTGTTTCTTCCAGCGCGTAAAGTTTGGTTGCAATTCTATACTCTCCTTCATCCCATCCTCTCATATATCCATCTGTAAAATATTCTGTAACAAAGTTTGTTAAGTAATTGGCATCACGAAATCCGGAATAGTCTTTTATTACTACTTTAGGAAATCCATATTTTTGAACAATCCTTTCTAACTTTTGGTCTGTCAATATGCCTTTAAACTCTTCGGTTATCTCTCGATTCTTCTCTACTGCTTCATATCCTTGATAATATTCTCCATTAACAGTCGCTATCTCATCTCCAACCCCTACAAACCAGAAAAATAGCATCCAAATTACTATGGAAAATATAAATGCCTTAACAAATGCCTTATTATGATATATTTTATAAAGCTCCATTTTATATAGACGCATTCTCTCTCTCCCATTCCTCTTGTGCATAGAATAAATAAACATCCTCTAGTGTCACTTCCTGCTTCACCGCATCCGGCATTGGTTTCTCTTTTGCTACAATCCTAAGCTCCACCTTATCTTCGTGAGGTCTTAAATTACTTACGATAAACTGTCTATTTAACCGTTCCACCTCTGTTTCCTTTACGATGCATTTCCATACACAAACTTGATTATCTCTTATAATTGCTTCATTTGTCCCTTTCTTCACTATCCTTCCGGCTTTCATGATTAGTACCTCATCCGCAATGTAATCAATATCCGAAACAATATGAGTTGATAAAATGACAATACGATTCTTTCCTAAGGAACTGATAATATTTCGAAAACGTACTCGTTCTTTAGGATCAAGCCCTGATGTCGGTTCATCCAGAATCAGAATCTCAGGGTCATTTAACAGTGCCTGTGCAATCCCCACACGCCTCAACATTCCACCGGAAAAAGTCTTTAACTTCTTATTTCGCACATCTACCAGACCAACCATTTCTAATAATTCGTCAATCTTGGTATCTACCTGCTTTTTCGGAATTGCCTTTAACGCCGCCATATAATGCAGGAAACGCTGTGCCGTAAATTCCGGGTAATATCCAAAGTCCTGTGGTAAATAGCCAAGCAGCCTCCGATATGCCCCTCCCATTTGCGCAATTTCCATTTCATCACATATCACTTTTCCCTGTGTTGGCTGTAACACTCCGCATATCATTCGCATGAGAGTTGTTTTCCCTGCACCATTTTCTCCTAACAATCCGTAGACACCTTGTCGAAAACAGAAATTGATATCTTCTACTGCCACCTTTTCTTTGTATCTTTTTTCCATATCCATAAGCCTTAATTCATGCATAGTATTTCTCCCTTTTCAATACCACGAAACAGTTTATTAAGCTGTATTCCAAAGATGCAAACACCAACTCCCAGTGCAATTCCCCAGAAAAGTAATGCCGCAGTCTGATAAATATATGGTATTGAGGCAAGCATCATATACAATACTCCTGCCAAAAATCCAACCACTACAAAAGTATACGGGCTTCTTCTTCCTGCCTGCGTCAATGTAGCACCAAGGCAGCAGCATGCGGAAAACACAAACGGAACAAGCATATACAAACCGATTTGCATAAGATTTACCTGCCACTTCATCCCTACAAACAAGATTCCTACCGTCAAAAAGATTAGACTGCTGATACCGGCACATAACATTTGAAATACAACCATTTGCTTCGTATGAAAAAAACAAGTCTCACTTAGCTCTGTCATATGAGAAGCGAAGCCTCTATGAATCACCCCAGGTACTAAGACTCCTAACATTCCTGAAAGAATCATGGCATACGCTATCATATCTTCTCTTGGTATCTCTATATATCCAAACCTCAGAAAAGTAATCATAACTATGCATTCTATCAATAACTGTATTCCAAACATGGTCTTGTCCATATAACGTATTTGACTCAGAAACACTTCTATGCTATTGATACGGGTATATTCCTCTACACAGTCCATTTCCTGCATCAGATATGTGATTGTCTCCTGCTTTCTTTTTTCATCTATTAGAATGGTTTCATCTGATTCCTCAAAGCTTCGCTTTATTTCCCTATCCAACATGCTCTATCTCCACCTCCAACCGTTTACGCATATGCGCAATTCCCAAGCGATATCTCGACTTTACCGTAGATGTATTCACTCCCAGCATCTTTGCTATCTCCTTAAAGGGTAAGTCCTCATATGTCCTTAAAATGACAACCTCTCTCTGTTCTTTTGGTAGCTCCTGTAGTATATTCCGTAAAAACATCCTATCTTCTACTTCTTTCATCTGTACGCTCTCTTGGGATATTTCTATTCCTTCTATATCTTCTGTCATTTTCTCTTTGTAAAAATAGCTACTACACAGATTTCGGGCAATGATAAGCAGATACCCTTTTAAGTTCTTGTCCCGATAAGCATCGATATACTTCATAAACCGCAGAAACACCTCTTGCGTAATGTCATAAGAATCATTTTCCTGTCCTGTCAGATAGAGGCAAAAACGGTAAATATCTTTATAATATCGCTCAATAATTATATTTAATGCATCTTTATCTCTTTTTTGAACTCTCCGGATTAGTTCTTTATCAGTCACCGTTTTCCTCCTTCCCTGTCGTAAAACGTCTTACATATAAA
>CAYUKO010000086.1:0-16895 GCA_964445375.1 uncultured Roseburia sp. | reverse complement strand
TAGTTATATAAGAAAATATTTTGATGATATCAATTATTATAAAAATAAGCAAGTTGGTGCAATTGTAATGAATTGTAATCCTTTTACAAAAGAGCATCGTTATTTGATTGAATATGCTTGCAAGCAGGTGGAGTGTTTAATTGTATTTGTAGTAGAGGAAGACAAGTCAGTCTTTTCTTTTGAAGAACGATTAGAGTTGGTAAAGCAAGGAACTTGCGATTTGAAGCAAGTGACAGTAGTACCGAGTGGAGGTTTTATTCTTTCACAAACTCTCTTTCCTGAATACTTTATTAAGCAGATGGATGAGAACATTGTAGAGAATACAGAGAATGATATACGCTTATTTGCAAACTTTATTGCTAAAATACTTAATATTAAATATCGCTTTGTTGGTATGGAGAAGGATGATGCTGTTACCAATGAATATAATAATGCAATGAAGAGGATTTTACCGACAAAAGGAATAGAAGTAGTAGAAATAGAACGTAAAAGTAGTGGAAATGATAGTATTAGCGCATCTAGAGTTAGAGAGTATATGGAAAACCAAGAGTTTGAAAAAGCATACGAACTTGTTCCTAAGACAACTCAAAAACTGTTATCTACTAAATATGAGTAAAAATGACAGATGTAGGTGAAGATTATGAAAAGCTTATTAGTCTGTAGTTCTGAAAAAGAGTTACTTTGGTTAAAGCAATATGTAAGTAGTGAATACAGTATAGGTACTATCAATTTTACGTTATATATGAAATGTCGAGACAATGGTGAAGATGTTGAGATGTTAGAGTATGATGGTTTGATGCCTAAAGAGGAGACCTGGGAGATTGTAAAAGTAATAAATAAGGTAATCGAATCTTGCAGGATAAGAAAGGATTATTTATATACTTTTTCGTATCATATAGAGGGTGGATTACCATATCAAATAGCAATGATAATTGCCTATATCAATTTGCTGGAACTTACAATGCAAAAAAAACAAATCAATAAAGTTTACATGATTGATAATAAGGAAAATTGGATTGTTAACGAAGCTTTGTTTTTGTATTGTCATGATAAAGGGATAGCCTGCACAATATGTAATGATGTAGATGGCGGAATAAAATCATGTTTGTATACGTTAAGAAACTCTAAGTATGGAAAGAGAAATCGTATAGAGGAATGGAAATTACAAGTAAAAAGAGTACAGGAGTTATATAGAAGAAAAAGAGAAAAGGTATGCAATCAACAGCAAAATTATGATATAGGGTGTATTTATCCGGCAACAAATAATGCAAAACATCTATCCTGGCTATTGAATGAAACGAGGTTATTCAAAGATAAATTTTCTATGCAGGTAATGGCTTTCTATCATTCTGATGATATAAAAAGATTGGAACAGGAAGGGTATTCTGTAGATTGTGTAGAGGATTATTTTAAACCAGATACTTTTTGGAAAGATGTATTAGAACATTTTAAGACGATTCGTAGAGTTGAAAAAAGATTAAAGAATATGTTAGAAGTTTCCTATAGAGAGATAGATATGAAAGCGTATTTATGTAGGAAAATTATGAATTATTTACAGAGAGATTTGGTAGAGTATATTTATATTGAGCATTGTTTGAAGGAATATTCTAAATGCCATACATATAGGTATATAAGAGCTTGGGGGAATTCGAATTTTTGGCAGACAAAGGTTGTGCATGCATATGCCAATAAAAGCAAGTTTTTCTGTTTTAGGTTGAATGTTGTTACTTATACGAGAATGTATGAGCCAGACCAAGATATGATTGATATTACGTTTTACCCTAACGAAGTGATGAAAGAGTATTATGATTATATGGGATATCAAGGGATATCGTATGCGGGATATGATTTGATTAATGCGGACAAGTTTTATCAAAATGTTGATACTAAGGTAAGCCGTAAAAATAGGAAGTTAACGATATTAGTAGCATTATCGTATCCATTTTTAGGATTGTCTACATATAAGTTTTTTGAGGAAACATTATATACAATTGTGAAAGACTTAGCGGATACTGAGTGTAGTATCATAATTAAGAATCATCCTAATATGCAAGATGAAATAGAAAAACGACTTCTAAGAAATTATATTGATAGCACAAAGCTTAAAATATTTGAAAAGCACAAATCGATACAGGAAGTATTAGAAGTATGTGATATTGTCATTACGGATATTTCTAATGTTATATTTGATGCAGGAATTGCTCAAAAGGTGGTTTATTGTATTACGGGTGAGAAACAGTATGCTATGGTAAAGCATTTTGAAGAAGGCTTCAAAGTGTTTATGAAAGCAGAAGAAGCATGTTGTGATATAAAAGAATTAGTAAAACAAGGGGATGCACGGATAATTCAAGACATAGTAAGTGGACAAAATGAGTATTTGAGAAGAATGTTTGGAAATTATTCTGAGAAAATAAGAGAGGATATTTCAACGTTATGTAGTTTAGAATTATCGGAAGTGTAGTAGTAAGCTTGGGAGATATAGTGATGGCCGAAAAGAAGTTAATATTATATGGTAGTGGATTCATAGGAAAAATGTGGATGGAATATCTGGGAGAGGATAAAGTATATGCAATTGTGGATTCGGATCCTCAAAAACAAGGAAAAATATTTTTTAATAAAGAGATTATTGGCATAGATAAATTATTGCCAATAAAAGACGATATTTGTATTTACATATCAACAGGAATTGAAGCTAAACCAGAAATTTATAAACTATTAAGTAAAGAAAGGCTTACGGAATTTATTGTTGGATATCCAATAAATAAAGATACTTTACATATCGATTGGAATAGTTTTATAGATGTAAAAACGGAATTCGAGGGGCATAATGCTTTGGCTAAAGGTGTATGTTTGAGCGGCTGTAAGATAGGTTATGCGTCTTATATTTCTGAAAATAGTTTTTTTTATAATGCCAAAATAGGAAGATATACTTCGATAGGACATAATGTACATATGATATGTGGACAACATCCAACGTCAAGGTTTGTGTCTACACATCCTATATTTTATTCACCTAAAACATCCAATGCCAAAATAGGTAAGTCATATGTAAATGAAAATATATTTGAGGAATTTAGATACACCGAAAATGGTTATTCTCTAGAAATTGGAAATGATGTATGGATAGGTGATGATGTTATAATAATGGAAGGAATTAAGGTTGCGGATGGAACAATCATTGCAGGTGGTGCAATGGTAGTGAAAGATACAGAACCCTATTCTATAGTAGGAGGGAATCCGGCTAGGGTGATTAGATATAGATTTAGTAAAGATGAGATAGAGTTTCTCCAAAAACTTGAGTGGTGGAATCGAGGAGAAGAATGGATATGTCAGTATGCCAAGTATTTTGAGGATATTGAAAAGTTAAGAAAAATAATAGCTTTAGAAGAATGAACAAGAAATCAAATATGTTATGTGCAAAGGGAAGAAATGTCACCATTTAAAAAGTGGGGAAATATCAGTATGTACTTTGCCACATTTCATTCATCGCTTGAATGAACATTTTGACACTAATTTACCAACAGAAGCGGGAAATTTTAATATATATGATAAGAGTATTGATGCTAATCCTTGGAAATTTGAAGAGAAGTTGAATTCAGCCTTTGAACTTTGTAAATATTGTGGAACACCAGTATATTTTGAATGGGGGCGAGCTGATGAAAAACGTGTAAGATATGAAGATTGGTTTATTGAATGATTTTGGAGGATACATGTGAAGAAGATAGTAAAGTATATAGGGGGACTATTATTTGTAATATGCATGGCTGTGCTATTAACAGTTACAATTGGAACAAAGTTATGTAGGATTATAAGAAAAGAAGAAGAGTCCAAAAATAAAATGACAGAGTTTTATACACTTTTAATTCAATGGTTAACTTTAAAACAAAGCAACAATAGTTTAGAGAATTATTTTAAAGCTAGAAATTTTAGTAAAGTTGCTATTTATGGAATGAAAGAATTAGGTCAAAGGCTATATGAAGAACTTCGTAATTCAGATATAGAAGTGAAATATATTATTGATAAGAATGCAGATGAGCTTTATGCAGAAGTAGATATAGTTTCTCCGGATGGAGAACTGGATGAAGTAGATGTTATTGTGATTACCGCAATTCATTATTATGATGAGATAAAAGAGGTGCTGGCATCGAAAGTTAATTGCCCAATTATTTCTTTGGAAGAGGCTATATACGGAGCATAAGAGAAGAAGTGGACGGTGATTTGTGATATTATGCATGTTGTAAAAATTACAGATGGACTTGGAAATCAAATGTTTCAATATGCATTTGCAAGGAAATTGCAAATAGTAACTGGGAAGCAGGTTTATTTGGATACTCGCTTTGTTAATCATGAAGATAAAAAGGAAAAGAGAAAGGCTTCCTGGTTCGTTAATCAATGTGGTGATAGGGAATATGGATTAGACAATTTTAGAATTCGTTTGCTAAGAGCTGATGATACTAAATTACGAAAATGGGCGTACTTGCAGCAAAATAATGATATTCAATATTTGTTGTTTTACTTATCAAAAAATAATATGTGGTTTTCCAGATATGTTAATGAAGCTGATTTTTCGAGTAAAGGATTATTAAATTCAATACATTGTCCTACATATTGTGAGGGTTATTACTTTGATTTGGGATTGTATGACGACATTAGAGAGATTTTGAAAAAGGACTTTTGTTTAGCGCGTTCGATGAAGTTGCCTAGAGTGTTAAAGACAGTATTAAAACAAAATAATACCGTGAGTTTGCATATTCGAAAAGGGGATTTCTCAAAAATTGCAAGAGATATTAGTCAGAGTGAGTATTATGTAAAAGCATTAGAGTTGATAAAAGAAAGGGTTTCAAATCCGTATTACTTAGTTTTTTCTGATGATATTCAATGGGTAAAGAATAATATTGGCATAAATGTACCACATATGTATGTTAGTGAACTAGGGTTTGAAGATTATCAGGAACTCACTATCATGAAACATTGTAAGCATAATATTATTGCGAATAGTACATTTAGTTATTGGGCGGCATATCTAAATGATAATAAACAAAAAATAGTAATTTCTCCTAAGGGGTGGAAAAATAAAATTATTCCAGATGATTGGATAAAAATATAGAAATGATTGGATGATAAAGTGAAAAAAATAATCATATTTGGAACGGGAATTGATGCACTTCGCTGTTTGGATTTGTTAGGTAAAAAACATAAGGTAAATCCTGAGTATTTTATTGTAAATCAATGCCAACAGCCAAGCTTTGCAGGGTATTGTGTACAAGAATGTAATAGGCAAAGTGTTGGAGAATATTTTGTATTAGTTGCAACAAAAGAAGCAACATATACCACTATTAGAAAACAATTGTGTGATATGGGGCTTGTTGAATTTGAACATTTTATTTATTACGAATGGATGTTTAAAGAGCTTGTGTTATTGCATGGGAATTGTCATTTTGATGTCATAGAAGGGTATCTAAGATCATCGAAAAAATTTTTAGAGAAGTATTCGATTTATCCGAATCCTAGAATATGTATGAATACTACCAAGAGCATACTTGTTAAAGTTTTGCAAAATATAGATTTGTGGATTCACGAAGATATACAGGACAATAATGGTTATGGCTATGAGCTTTCAGATAGTTATTTAAGGAATAGTATGAAGGAAACAGTAAAGGAAATTATTATTCCCCATTTATTTGGATTGGGGAAATTATTGTTTCCTTTTTCAGATGTAAATAGAAATAATGCAAGTCTATCGAATGGTCGTGATAATAATGGAATGTTTCCGCATGCTGATTTATTGATTGAACAGTGTGTGGATAAAAGATTATCAGTAGATGAAATAGTGCGATTTTGTTTGAACGAGAACTGTATGACAGATATAGATGTGTTGGGAAATTTTAATTATTATTTGAATAAAATTCGCCAAAGAGAAGAAAATTGGGATATAAAAATAGCAGATTTTGTTTTATCGAATTATAAGAGAAAGAAGCTATTTTATGATATGGGACATCCAACGAATGTCATACTTGAGTATATTGTGTATGAAATATTAGATAGGTTAGGGATAAATGATACAGTTTCAACGGATGAAAAATTAGATTATCACGAAGTCCCAGTTTATCCGATTATCCGAAAGGCTCTTGGGTTAGAGTGGCAAGAGGAGAAGATTAGAACAAGTAGTGATGCAAAACGAATTGCCTTGGAAATGGACACAGAAGAATATATTAGAGAATATTTATATTGGTGTCACCAAATGTAATAGGGGATAGTATAAAATATGAACAATGTTATAATTTCAATAATCATACCTGTATATAACTGCGAAGTTTATCTTGAACAATGCTTAGAGAGTGTTTTACAGCAGACAATAAAAGAGATAGAAATCATATGTGTGGATGATGGTTCTTCTGATAAGTCTTTTGAAATATTACAGCAATATGCGAAGCAATATGAATATATACATGTTTATTCGCAGCCAAATAGTGGAGCAGGAGCAGCTAGAAATTTGGGCTTGCGTTATGCAACAGGGGAGTATGTGGCATTTTTGGATGCAGATGATTTTTATTTAGATCATGATGCTTTGGAAAAAATGTATGCTATTTGCAAACGGGAAAATGTTAGCGCATGTGGAAGCTTGGGCAAGATTTTGGAAGGAAACAGATATCGAGCGGCAAATTTCTATGACATAAGGGATATGAGTGCCGAGAAAGTATATAACTATGGGGATTTTCAGTTTGATTGTGGATATACCACATTTCTTTTTGAAAGAAGGATAATAGAAGAGAATCATATTAGATTTCCAGAATATAAAAGATTTCAAGATCCGCCATTCATGGTACGAGCTATGTACTATGCAGATAGATTTGCAATGGCAGATACGCAACTATATTGCTATAGAGCACCGAATCTGATTCAACGTTTTAATCAGGACAAGATAATTGATATGTTAAAGGGCATAAAAGATAATTTGTGTTTTGCATTAGAACATAACCTGGACAAATTATTTACTGAGACACTGCATCGATTAGAATATGATTATGTTTACATGATTTTACACAATCTATCATCAGAAAGTTCGGTAAAAAATAATGAGGTATTTTTCCTGCTACAAAGTGTTAACAAGATGGTACAGGATTATTATAAGGATGAAACATATTTGCTTCGAGTATTGCAAATGCTTATGATGAAAAGTGCTTCGTATTGTGCGGAATATGAAGAATTATTGAATAGGAAAATTCAGAAGTTAAATCACATTGCGATATATGGAGCAGGCAGATATGCGAAGAACTTTTTGCGGTATTTAGAAGAGAAGAAGTTGTTAGAGAAGGTAACATATATTGTAGTTTCTAGTCGAAATAATAATGATGAGAAGTTATCTGGTATAGAAGTGGTTGATATAGATACTTTTATGGGAAAAAGGACCGATGAGTATATTTTTGTTGCAGTAGGTGCAATGAACCATGAAGAGATTGCGGAGAAGTTGAGAGATAAGAACTTTTACGATTTTGAATTGATGGATGATGCATTTTTAGGGGGAATAGGGTGATTTTATGAAATACCTTCTCTTCGGTACAGGAGATTATTACGAGCGTTATAAAAAATGGTTTTCCAAGGCTGAAATAGTAGCTCTGTTGGATAATTCAGAATTAAAACAAGGTACATATATTGACGGAATACAAGTGTTATCGCCTTCTCAAGGGATTAAGCTGGATTATGACGCAATTGTTATTCTAAGCTTTTATGTGAAAGTCATGAAGCAACAGTTGTTAGAACTTGGTGTTGATGAGACGTGTATCTATCATTTTTATGACCTTCATAGCTTATTAAATAAGAAGGGGAAGATAGCACATAAACCAATAAAATTTTACGGAAATGCGGAAGCTATTGTAAATAAGAAAGATGAGCATAGTAAGAGGATTCTGCTACTATCACAGGAGCTAACATTAGGAGGTCCACCTATTGCATTGTTTCATGCTGCAATAATATTGAAGAAGCAGGGATATGAAGTGGTCTATGCTTCTATGATTGATGGAGTATTGAGAGACAAGTTGTTAAAAAATGACATTCCTGTCATTGTGGATGAGAATATTCAGATTGCCACGATGAAAGAAAGAGAGTGGGTAAGCTCCTTTGCGCTCATTATTTGCAATACCTTGAATTTTCATGTGTTTTTATCAGAGAGAGAGTCTGATATACCTATAATATGGTGGTTGCATGATGCAAGGTTTTTCTATGATGGAATGAACAGAGAGGTTATAGGGAAGATTCAATCAGATAATTTGAAAATAGTATCTGTCGGTCCGGTTCCGAGAAAGGCAATAGAAGAGTTTTTGCCTGACATGCCATGCGGAGAATTGTTGTATGGAGTGGCAGATGTAGGAGAGTGTCAGGAATGTAAAACGAAGGATGGAGTAACAAGATTCATTACAATAGGTTTCTTGGAAGATATTAAAGGACAGGACTTGTTAGTTCACGCAATCGCGTTGTTATCTGAAACAATAAGAAATCATACCGAATTTTATCTTGTGGGTCATAATAAAACCCTATTTGGTGAGAAGGTGCAAAAAGATAGTGCGAAGTTTCAGGAAATAGAGTTTTTGGGAAGTGTTGAACGTGATAAGATTCATGAATTATTGGAGTTATCAGATGTATTAATCTGTCCATCGAGGCAGGATTCTATGCCAACCGTGGCAGCAGAGGCAATGATGCATTCCGTGCCTTGTATTTTGTCGGATGTGACAGGAACGGCTGCATATATTCATAATAATGAAGATGGATTTATTTTTGAAAGTGAAAATGTACAGGAGCTTGCTGATAGAATAGAGTGGTGTGTGAAAAATAAAAAGGAATTGGTGCACATTGGTCAAAAGGCAAGAAAAATATATGAAAGTGTATTTTCTATGAGGGCTTTTGAGAAAAGGCTTATGGAAATTGTGGATGAGATGCTTGATTAAGCATAGAAAATGGGGATAAGTATGTCGGATGAGAATAAGCTGTTTGCAGGTTATCAAAATGAAAAAATAGCATTATACGGTCTGGGAACAGAAACCGAGAGGGTATTATCAGAATTAGAAAGTTCTTATCAAATATTGGGGCTTTTGGATAGCTTTCAAGAAGCAGGGGAGCTATATGGAAAACGAATCATATCTCTTAATACTGCGATAGAACAAGGTGTAAAACTGATTATCGTAGTGGCTCGTCCGGGTTCTTGTAAAGCAATTGTGAGGAGGATCGGTGATATATGTAGAGAGAATCAGGTTGCATTGCTGGATATAAGAGGTAAGGATTTGCTAGAGAAGAATCAGGTGGCGTATGATTTTTCTCATATACAAGGAGTGACCAAAGCTGAACTTTTAGAAAAAATAAATCACGCAGATGTGATTAGCTTTGATTTATTTGATACGATGATTATGCGCCAGACGTTATCCTCTGATGATGTGTTTTGGCATGTAAATTGCAGATTGCTGGAGCGAGGGATAGGGATTGCTGATTTTTGTAAGAAAAGACTGGAAAGTGAAAAACGTTTATCTAAAGATACAGCACCAAGTCTGAGAGATATATACGCTGATTTACTTGCAAAAGAAGATTATGCTTTTGAGACAGAAGTTATTACAGCAGAAAAATTGGTAGAGTTAGAATATAATGTAGATTTAGAATTAATAGTACCTAGAAGAGAAGTATGTGATTTGTTTCGTGAGGCAGTTGCAGATGGAAAAGTAGTGTATGTTGTTTCAGATACTTATTACAATAAGAAACAACTGGCGACAATTTTGGCAATGTGTGGAATCACAAGCTATACAGATATTTTGGCATCAAGTGATTATAAAACAGGTAAGACACAGCAGTTATTTAGTATTCTAAAAAATATGGAGAAAGGGAAAAACTATCTTCATGTCGGAGATGATATTGTAGCAGATATCAATAATGCGGCAAAATGGGGAATAGAAACCT
This sequence comes from uncultured Roseburia sp., assembly GCA_964445375.1. GTDB lineage: Bacteria > Bacillota > Clostridia > Lachnospirales > Lachnospiraceae > COE1. Next base: position 6,956 of record CAYUKO010000086.1, on the reverse strand, counting down.
GTCGATTATATAGCGGTTTGGAGTTGCTGGATATGGTAGGAGGGTTAGGACTTGCGGAATATACAGATACCTTATCTGAGCGATTGAAAATAGGAATGTTTATTTCTAGAATCTTTAATAGTCCTTTTCGATTTGAAGGAGAGGATAAACGCATTACGATATCGGATTCTTTTGATATTGGTTATTTGCTTTGTGCACCAATGATAAGTGATTTTGTACTTTGGTTTCATAGAATGGTTAAGAAAAAGAATTTGCAAAATGTATGGCTGAGTGCAAGAGATGGGTATTTCATTAAGAAAATGTATGCCTATTTTCTGGAATTGTATAATCAGGAGGATGAGTCTGTATACTTTTTGATATCCAGAATAGCTGCGATTAGAGCAGGAATACAGACCAAAGAGGATATACAATATGTAGATGGAATGAAATTCAGTGGTACCTTGGAAGAAAATCTGAGAAAGCGTTTTGGAATAGATGTGAAATCCATTCCTTGTGAATATATTCTTGAACAGGAGAGAGGATTACTGAAGTATCAGCAAGTAATATTGGAGAAGGCGAAAATAGAACATCAAAAGTACCAGAGATACATAGAGAGGTTACAAATTAAAGAAGGAGATATTGCTTTTTTTGATTTTGTAGCAAAAGGAACCAGCCAAATGTTTTTACAACGATTGGTAGATAATCATTTGAGTGGTTTGTATTTTTTGCAGTTAGAACCTGAATTTATGAGTGATAAAGGACTTGAGATAGACTCTTTCTACTCAAAAGAGGAGATGGCGTCGAGTGCTATTTATGAAAATTATTATATTCTTGAGACAATATTGACAGCGCCACATCCATCGGTACAGGGCTTCACAGAAGCGGGAGAGGCTGTTTATGCAAAGGAAACAAGAGAACCAGAGGATATCATATGTTTTGAGCGAGTACAGGATGGTATTATGGGTTATTTCAAAACATATTTGAGATTATGTCCATGCGAAGAGAGGAAAGAAAATAAGAAGCTAGGAGAAGCTTTTCTTACATTAATACATGGAATTGCCATTACGGATAAGGATTTTTTGAATTTGGTAGTAGAAGACCCTTTCTTTAATAGGATGACAAATATAACAGAGGTGCTTTAGAAAATGGAGGATACAGATGAATTTTGAACTAACTGCATCCATGATGTGCGCTAATTATGCAAATCTGGAAAAGGAAGTAAGAGAGCTAGAGGAGGGAGGAATTGACTCTTTCCATATAGATATTATGGACGGACGATATGTACCTAACTTTGCAATGTCATTAAATGACATGAAATACATAGCAAGTGCAACGACAAAGCCGTTGGATGTACATTTGATGATTGAACATCCAAACAATATGATAGAACTGTTTTTGAAGAATTTACGCCCGGGTGATACTGTCTACATCCATCCGGAGGCAGAGTATCATCCGTCCACAACGTTACAGAAGATAATCAATGCAGGCATGATTCCGGGAATTGCGATTAATCCGGGAACAAGTATCGAGACAGTGTATGAGATGCTTCGTATTGTGGATAAAGTTCTCATTATGTCGGTGAATCCCGGAAATGCAGGACAGATGTATCTGCCGTATGTGGGTAAGAAGATAGACAGGCTTATGATATTGAAGGAAGATATGAAGTTTAAGGCATATTGGGATGGGGCTTGTAGCGCAGATAAGATTTTGAAATTTGCACCAAAAGGAGTTGATGGTTTTGTATTAGGCACAACATTACTTTTTGGTAAGGAAAGACCATACGGTGAGATTTTGAAAGAGATTCGCCAATATGGTAAATATATAGGTGAAAAAGAAGAATAAAGAGCAAGTTATGGGGGATACAATATGACCACAGCATTAATCCTTTCAGGTGGAACAGGTACCCGTATAGGCGGCGACATACCAAAGCAATATATAAAAGTAAATGACAAGCCTATCCTAATCTATTGTTTGGAACAGCTATCACAAAATGATAGGATTGATACCATTCAGATAGTGGCAGCACCGGAATGGCAGGATGATATTTCGATATGGCTTTCGAAATATCATGTAAATAGAAAGTTTAAGGGATTCTCCGTACCGGGAGAGAACAGACAGCTTTCTATTTTTCATGGGATGGAAAGTATAAGAGAATATGCTTCCAATAAAGACTTGGTATTTATTCATGATGCAGCCAGGCCATTGATTACGCAGAAGATAATTGATGAATGCATTATGGCATCCAAGGGGCATGATGGCGTGTTGCCGGTTCTTCCTATGAAAGATACGGTTTATTATAGCAATGACGGAAAAGTGGTTTCTTCTTTGTTAGAGCGCAATCACATATATGCAGGACAGGCACCGGAAGTATTTGTATTAGGTAAGTATTACGAGGCGAATGAACGATTGTTGCCGGATGAGATTTTAAAAATTAACGGTTCCACAGAGCCTGCGATTCTGGCCGGAATGGATATTGCAATGATTCCGGGTGATGAAGGAAACTTTAAAATTACGACAAAAGCGGATTTAGAACGCTTCAGACAGATGATAGAAAGTAGATAGAGGGACAATATAGGATGAAAGCATGGGTATTACATGGAGTTGATGATTTTAGATATGAAGAAGTAGAAAAGCCTGTTGTTGCAGAAAATGAGGTTTTGGTATCAGTTAAAGCAGTAGGAATCTGCGGATCGGATATTCCAAGAGCCTACAAAGATGGTGCTCATAGGATGCCTTTGATTATTGGGCATGAATTTGCAGGACAGGTTGCAGCTACTGGGAAAAGAGTAGGTGTATTTCCATTAATTCCTTGTAGAGAATGTATTGCCTGTCAAAATAAGCGATACGAAATGTGCAGAAATTATAGTTATCTTGGTTCCCGTCAGAATGGAGCATTTGCAGAGTACGTTGCTGTGCCTGAGTGGAACTTAATAGAATTACCTGAGAATGTGTCTTTTGAAGAGGCTGCTATGTTGGAACCAATGTCGGTAGCTGTTCATGCAATGAGAAGAGTTATGCCTTGTAAAGAAGATACGGTGGTTGTCTTTGGACTTGGAACGATAGGAATGCTTCTTGTTATGTTTTTAATGGACGCTGGGGTTGAAAATATTTTGGCTATTGGAAATAAAGACTTCCAGAAAAAGACAGTATTACAGCTAGGGTTATCGGAAATAAATTACTGCGATAGTAAAAATACAGATGTTAGTCAATGGATTGTAGAACAAACGAAAGGAAAGGGTGCAAATGTTTTCTTTGAATGTGTAGGAAAGAATGAGACAGTTGTGCAGGCGGTTAATCTGACTGCACCCGCTGGTAAGATTTGTCTGGTTGGTAATCCATATTCGGATATGGGACTTGATAAGACAACGTATTGGAAGATATTAAGAAATCAGCTTACTGTAACAGGCACTTGGAATTCGGCTTTTACACATGATGAAGATGATGACTGGCATTATGTGTTAGATAGACTTGCACAGAAGAAAATCCAACCATCGCAATTAATCTCTCACAGATATACTTTGGAAAATATTATAAGTGGTTTTGAGATTATGCGAGATAAGATAGAAGATTATATTAAGATTATGGCGGTATTAACCTAGAAACTTAGTATTATTTCAATTGTGTTTTGATTCATATTACGCTATACTTGAATTGAAATTACTAATCAATTAATTAGTAATTGAACAATTAGTAAATGCGAGGTGCCGTATGTTTGTTGGTAGAGAGCGAGAATTAGATAAATTGAATGTTATGTACAAAAGTAACCAATTCGAGTTTGCTGTTTTGTATGGCCGGCGACGAGTAGGAAAGACTACACTAATTCGAGAATTCATGAAGGATAAGCGAGGAATTTATTATATTTCTGTAGAAGGTGCCAAGAAGGAAAATCTATACGGTTTGTCAAAGGCTTTTCTTTCGCAAGGAGAGGTGAGACAAACTACACCGGAATTTCGTGATTATGAGGCACTTTTAGATTATGTTGATTCGGTTGCAGTGTCAGGAGAACGTCTGATTATCGCAATTGATGAGTATCCTTATCTGGCTGCGTCTTATCCCGCGATTTCTTCTATGCTTCAGAGTCATATTGATAGCTGTTGGAAGGACAGTAATCTTTTTTTGATTTTGTGTGGTTCTTCCATGAGCTTTATGGAAGAACAGGTATTAGGTTATAAGAGCCCTTTATATGGTCGCAGAACAGCACAGTTTAAGATACATCCGTTTACCTTTTTTGAAGCAAGGAAATTGTTAAGTTCCTTCACGCAGGAGCAGCAGGCTGTCCTATATGGTGTAACTGGTGGAATTCCGGAATATTTATCACGTATAGACGAAAAGCTCAGTATGGATGAAAATATCATTCAGCTTTTTTTTGAGGAATCTGGACGTTTGTTTGAGGAGCCTGTCAATCTGATGAAGCAGGAATTAAAGGAACCTATGACATATCATTCTATCATTGCGGCAATTGCTTCTGGCGCAAGTAAAATGAATGAGATAGCAACCAAAACAGGGCTGGAGACAAGTGGATGTAGTAATCAGATTTCTTCGTTGATTTCGTTAGGAATTGTTCGTAGGGAGACACCGATTACAGAGCCGATAACAAGTCGTAAGACATTATATCGGTTATCAGATAGTATGTATCTTTTCTGGTATCGATTTGTAAGACCGAATTCCAGCAGTATCATCAGAGGCGTTGGGAGACAGATATATGAGATGGTAGTTTTGCCACAGCTGAATGATTTTATGGGAGAGGTATTTGAGGAAATATGTCAGCAGTACTTATATCTTTCACAGGTCTATGCTGCTTTACCATTTATGATTGGAGAAACAGGGCGTTGGTGGGGAAATAATCCAAAGGCTAAGAGGCAGGAAGAGATAGACATTATGTCTGTTTCTGACAAGTCAGCACTGTTTGGAGAATGTAAATGGAAGAAGGAAAAGGTAGACATGGAAATTGTTCGCACTTTGATACAGCGAGGTGAGCTATTTTCATATAAAGAAAAGTATTATTATATTTTCTCTAAGTCAGGTTTTCACGATGAAGTAATTGCTTTTGCAAGAGAAAATAACAATTTGAAACTGATAGATTTTTCTGCTATGTGCTTAGACTAGAAAGGAGCCCCATGTCCCACATCCTCTTCCTTGAATGGAACAGTTTTGCAAATGAATATATGAAACGAGCATGGTTGGCAGCAGGTGACACGTTTGTCAGTTTTTCTTTTCCTAACAAAGAGAAAAATACCCGCTTTGATGCAGATTTAACTAAAGCAATTGTGCAGACATTAATCACGGGCAATTATGACTACATGTTTTCCTTTAACTATTTTCCGGTTGCGGCAATGGCTGCAAAGGCGTGCAGGGTAAGATATGTCTCATGGGTATATGACAGTCCCTATGCGCAGCTTTATTCAGAAACCGTACACTACGAAACAAATGACATTCGTGTCTTTGACCGTGCGGAGGTAGAACACCTGCAAAGTCTAGGTGTGCAGACGGTCAGCTATCTTCCGATGGCAGCAGATGTGGAATATTATGACAGATTAAAGGCAGTGGATGATGAGCGATATCAGTCAGATATTTCGTTTGTGGGTTCTTTGTATTTAGAATCCAATATGCAGTTATATCATCGCCTGGAAGTCATGTCAGAATATGATAAGGGCTATCTGGAGGGCATGATACAGGCACAGAAGAATCTGTATGGTCAGAATCTGTTAGAAGAATTGTTAAGGAAAGATAAAAAGCTGGTCGAACGGATAGAAGCAGCAAGTCCATTGGCACCACATCCGGATGCTTTTGCGACGAAGGAATGGTATTATGCGAACTTTTATCTTTGTCGCAAGGTGACTGCGTATGAACGGATGGATATTGTGACAATGCTGTCAGAAAAGTATGATATGAAGGTATATACGCACACAGATGATTCTAATATTCAAAAACTGGAATGCAGTGAGAACTTAAAGAAAGCACTTTGTTCACCAGTGGATTACTATTCACAAGCACCACATGTGTACAAAAACAGTAAGATTAATCTTAATATTACGCTTCGAAGTATTGGAAGTGGTATTCCGCTTCGTGTCTTTGATATTATGGGATGCGGCGGTTTTCTTCTCACGAATTATCAGGCGGATATGTTGGAATTCTTTGAGCCGGATAAGGATTTTGTATATTATACCGATTATGAGGATTTGCTTGCAAAAGTGGAGTATTATCTGACGCATGAGGAAGAACGTAAAGAGATTGCCCACAATGGTTATGAGAAAGTGAAGAAGAATCACACATATGAAAAGAGAATATCACGAATAAGATAGATAAAGGGCTGACTCGAAAGAAAGAGTCAGCCGGTTTTATTTCTGCGGAAAGACAAAGAATATTTTGCGTTTCTCCATTGGTATTTCACGTATTTTAATATCCGTTTCTAAGCGTTCCTTATAGGTAGTGAGACGACGGATGATAGTGGGATTATTTTGATCTTCTTTTTCTAGAAGTGCTTGTAATTCCATTTGAGCAAGTTCCTGCAATTGTTCCATACGCTGATAAAATGGATGCATGCTAATGTCGCAGCATACGTCGAGGATATCGCAAAGCTGGAATTTGGCATGCTCGGTATCTAAGGAAAGTTTATCAAGGTGTTCGATAAGCTGTTCCTTTTGTTGCGTTATGGAATGAAGCATATTGGTATCTGGTTCATTCATTTTGGAACACTTCAATAAGGTATCGTCACATTCGGTTATTTGTGAAATCAGGTAGAGTATTTCCTGATAGGTATCACATTGCTTTTGCAGAAGTGCCTCATAAGTTTTTCGATAATCCATAGATCTGACCTTTCTTAAATACGGAGTCAAGGTTTTGGGAAATAAAGTTCTGATTCTTATATGATAACATAAAATAGCAACAAATAACAGAAAAAAGAATATGATTTTTTAAATATTTTGAAAAATATATAAAATAAAATATGTTGAGTAATTATGTAAAATGTTTTATAC
>CAYUKO010000085.1:0-17196 GCA_964445375.1 uncultured Roseburia sp. | reverse complement strand
ACTCTTTACCGTTTATAATACGAATAATTATAATGCCGCAAGCTGCTTTCCAAAGCTTTCACATTCTGCCAGTACAGACGCATCCGGTACTTCCTGACACATTAAGCCTTCACCGCTTAATACAGTTGCGCCTGCGCCATTCATACGTTCAACCCATTCGCGCATCCACTGTCCATCGCCCCATCCGTAAGAACCGAATAATGCAATTGTCTTTCCTGCTGCAAAGGCTTCTACTTCAGCCACAAATGGTTCCATATCCATTTCCTCTAAAACCTCTGCTCCCATTGCAGGACATCCAAGTGCAAATGCCTTTGCCTGCTTTAATTCATCAAGTGATGCTTCTGTAACAAACTGTACAACTGCTTCCTTACCTGCTGCTGTTACACCCTTACCGATAGCTTCTGCCATCGCCTGTGTGTTTCCTGACTGTGACCAATATACGATATAAACCTTATCCATACTCTACTTACCTTCCTTTCTTTTAACGTTAAACGCACCAATTCCCGGATATACGCTTCCTGCGCCAAGCTCCTCTTCAATTCTAAGAAGCTGATTGTACTTAGCTACACGCTCGGATCTGCTTGGTGCACCTGTCTTAATCTGACAAGTATTTAATGCAACTGCAAGATCTGCGATTGTGGTATCCTCTGTTTCTCCAGAACGATGAGAGGAAACTGCTGTATAGCCAGCCTTATGAGCCATCTTAATTGCTTCTAATGTCTCCGATACAGAACCAATCTGATTCAACTTAATCAGGATACAGTTACCACAGCCCTGTGCAATACCCTTAGAAAGTCTTTCTGTATTGGTAACGAATAAATCATCTCCTACTAACTGAACCTTATCACCAAGCTCCTTGGTAAGCTTCTGCCAGCCTTCCCAATCCTCTTCATCAAGAGCATCCTCGATAGAGATAATCGGATACTTCTCAACAAGCTGCTTCCAATGCTCAATAAGACCTTCTGATGTGAACTTTGTTCCTGCCTTTGGTAATATGTACTCGCCCTTTGTTGCCCCTTTCCACTCACTGGAAGCCGCATCCATGGCAATCATGAAATCCTTACCCGGTTCATATCCTGCATTCTTAACAGCTTCTAAGATATACTGAATTGCTTCTTCATCACTGGCAAGGTCTGGTGCAAATCCACCTTCATCACCAACAGATGTTGCAAGTCCCTTGGACTTTAATAATGCTGCAAGCGCATGGAATACTTCTGCACACCAGCGTAATGCTTCCTTGAAGCTTGGTGCTCCAACAGGCATAATCATAAATTCCTGTACATCAACGGTATTGGCTGCATGTGCACCACCATTTAAAATATTCATCATTGGAACCGGTAAACGGTTTCCTGATACGCCACCAAGCATACGATACACTGGAATTCCTAATGCGTTAGCTGCTGCTCTTACGGTTGCAATGGATACTGCAAGGATTGCATTTGCACCAAGCTTTGACTTATCCTTGGTTCCGTCTGCCTCAATCATTGCCTTGTCTACTGCGTAAATATCAGATGCATCCATTCCGGTAATTGCCTGTGCAATCACTGTGTTGATATTTTCAACAGCCTTGGAAACACCCTTTCCTAAGTATCTTCCTTTATCTCCATCACGAAGCTCTAATGCTTCGAATTCACCTGTGGAAGCACCACTTGGAGCGGTTCCTCTTCCTACTGTTCCATCTACAAGCGTTACTTCTACCTCAACGGTAGGATTTCCTCTGGAATCTAATATCTCTCTACCGATTACTTTTTCAATCTCTAAGTAGTTCATATTTGTACCTATCCTTTCTCATTCTTGCAAATTTGTCATACGCAAAATCTTCCGTTTATGGATTTTGCGTATTTCCTCCTTGAAGAAACAATATTCAGCAGCTATTGCTTCCCAAGGAGTTTTCACATGATTTATTCATGGTTAGCTTTTTCTAACCGTAGTTATATTAGCATAACCTTTTAAATAAATCAACCAGGTTAATAGAGAGAAATTCTCATTATTACAACTTCCAGCTTGCTGCTTCCTTACGTCTGCCAACAAAATCCGCATAGATTCCTTTCTGTTTCATCAATTCCTTATGTGTTCCCTTCTGAACGATTTTGCCGTCATCCAGTACGAAAATCTGGTCTGCATTCTCTACGGTTTTGAGTCGATGAGCAATCATAATAATCGTCTTATTACGGGTTAACTCTTCGATTGCCCTTTGCAGTCTGTCTTCGTTCTCAGGGTCTACATTGGCGGTTGCCTCATCTAAAATGACAATCGGTGCATCCTTTAACATCGCGCGTGCAATGGAGATTCTCTGTTTCTCACCGCCGGAAAGGGTAGCTCCACCTTCTCCAATGATGGTCTGATAGCCATTTGGTAATGCCTTGATAAATTCATGACAGCAGGCTTTCTTCGCAGCAGCCACGACTTGGGCATGCGTTGCATTAGGACATCCGAACCGAATATTATTTTCAATGGTATCGGCAAAAAGGTATACATACTGGAACACCATACTAATCTGGTTGGTCAGAGATTCCAAGGTATACTGTCTGACATCATATCCGCCAACTTTGATCGCACCATCATTTACATCCCAGAATCTTGCAATTAAGTTACAAAGTGTTGTTTTGCCGGAACCTGATGGACCAATAATTGCCGTTGTTGTGTTACTTGGGATCGTAAAGGATATGTCCTTTAAAATCTCCTTCTGCTCATAAGAGAAGTTTACATGCTCAAAAGTAATATCGTGCTTCTTCGGTACAATATGCTTTCCCTTTTCATCCATTTGTGGCATATTGTCCATCTCATTAGCATGCTCGATACAACTGCTGCATATTCTAAGAATCGCCATTCCGCTTCCTGCTGACTGAATCTGTGCAAACACAAAAAATGACATAATAACAACCATTAAGGTATCTGCAACGGTCATGCTTCCCTGTAAGAAAAAGAAAACAGCCATACTTATCATGCCAACGGAAAATACCTGTAACGTTAACCCCTGCGCAATCACATATGGAGTAAACAGCTTCTCCAGCTCCGTATTACTCTTACGGTTATATTCCAGTGCATCCTGTACTCTCTTATCTCCCCTTCCTATTAATTGAAAGGATTTAATGATACTCATTCCCTGCACATATTCCAGAACAGCTCCTACGAGCATCGCCTCCGATTCCTGTCTTCTTGGGGCAATTAGCATTGCCTTTTTCTCCATGGAAGAAGTAATCATAAGATACAGAGCCGTTCCTGCTACAACAAGCGCTCCGATACGCCAGTCAAAAAACAACAGCATACCGATAAACACGACCGAGTTAATAAAACCACTCAATATGGATACCAGTACAACCGGCGCAATATTTTCTACATTATCCAGTACCGTAGTGGTAACTCCAGTAATTTCTCCAAGATTATTTTCGTTGAAATATCCCATTGGAACACTTTTTAGCTTATTACCAATGGAAATACGTTTGTTTGCTACCATAAAATAACCTGCATGTGTCTGCTGTAACTGTGAAAAATTCTTAACAACAGCTCCGCCAATACAGTTTATTCCCATAAATGCCAATGCGGTAAACGCAGGTTTCATTCCAGTCTCTCCACTAATAAGTGCCTGCACGATTACATAGATTGCTCCTACCTGAAACATCTGGAAAAGTGCATACAAAAAGCAGAATGCAACGGATTTATTAATATTGGCAGTCTCTTCACCTGCAAACTGCCAGATTTTTCTTAATGCACCTATCATGCTACTTCGCCCTCCTTTGTGCCTATATGTGCCTGCCACATTTCCTTATATAAAGGACAGGATGTAAGTAATGTTTCATGAGTTCCTTTTGCCTTTACCGTACCATCCTGAATCACTACAATCTGATCAGCGTCCGTAATCGTTGACAAACGATGCGCAATCACAATAACCGTCTTACCCTGTATCAATTTGGCTACCGCCTTTTGAACAACGGCTTCATTTTCCGGATCCATGTATGCCGTTGCCTCGTCCAGAATAATAATTGGTGCATCCTTTAACATCGCTCTTGCAATGGCGATACGTTGACGCTCTCCTCCTGACAGATGTGCTCCGCCACCGCCTACCTTTGTATCATATCCATGCTCAAGATTGCGGATAAACGCATCGCAGCCTGCTGCCTTTGCCACTTCCTCTACCTCTTTATCCGTTGCATCCATGCGTCCCATACGAATATTCTCCCGAACGGTTTCGTCAAACAAATAATTATCCTGAGATACAAATGCCACATGACCATATAGCTGTTCTAATGGAATCTCCTTCTCATCCACACCGTCTAGACAGATTTTCCCTTCTGTCACATCCCAGAATCCTGCAATCAACTTTGCAATGGTAGATTTTCCACCACCAGACGGTCCAACGAATGCAGTCATACTTCCTGCCGGAATCTTAAGACTTACCTGATGCAGAATTTCTTTCTCATCATGATAGCCAAATGACACATTTTCCACTGTAATATCCATACGATCAAGCTTCACTTCTTTATCACCATGTTCCTGTTCCTCACCCAGTAAGATTTCATCAACAGAACCAACAATCGTTCCTATCTTAGCCAGATTATCCGTAAAGCCCATTGCTGCGATAAGCGGTCCAACAATGCCCATGGATAAAATGATAATCAGTATAAATTTTTCCATTGTTAAGCTGCCACTTTGATAAAATGCCCAACCTACCGGCAAAACAGTAATGAGAGTTGCCGGAGTTATCGCATAGGCAAGAGACATTCTAAGCTGACATTTCTTCATCCAATTGTAGTAATATGCCGCATTTGCCCTTACACGGTCTGCAAACTTTGCATAAGAATTATTTCCTTGGTTATACGCTTTGATTACTTCAATGCCACCGATATATTCCACAATGGTTTCATTCATTTCCCTGGTTGCCTTTACCGCACCTTCATAGTCCTTGCCATAGCCACCCATGACACTCATCATGAAAATCATACCCACAGGAATCGATATCAGTGAAATCAGCGCCATTCGCCAGTCAAGGACAAACAAATATCCCAAAATACAAATCGGAGCTAACAGATTCGAGGTCATCTCCGGTAATAAATGTGCCAGTGTAGTCTCCATGCTGTCCACCTGATCTACAATAATCTGTTTCATTCTTCCACTGGAAGTATCCATCACTGTCCCTAATGGCATCTTGGGCAGTTTTTCAAGAATACGACTTCGAATCTCCTTTAAAATGGCAAACGTCGCCTTATGTGATATCCCAAGTGCCATGTTATAAAAACAGGTTTTTACCAGATAACCTCCAAGTGCAACTCCACACCATAACAAATAGTGATTCCATTGTGTGTTATTCTGCAACAAAGCAATAATAATCTGTGCAGCCGCTACATATGGAACGATACCTCCTATGGTTCCTGTCGCAGCCATCACAATGGCACAGATTAATTCTCCATGCTTTGACTCTCCCAACTCCCAGATACGCAGAAGTGGTTGCTTTTCCTTCATATACTCACCTTACCCTTTCTTTGTTAGCATTAACTAACCCATGTTTTATTTTTAAGCTGTATCTTGCACATGTTGTGTACACTTTAAGCTTCCATTCTCAAGATACAGCCTGTTAACTATTCCCTATGTTCCTTAAAAAATGCGTCAAAGCCTGCGCTATGATACCTGCCCAAAAGCATGATATATTTTCTTGCATTTTCTTTGTTCATGTTATGGCGAACTATTTCAAACATACCTTCCATATAGGAAGTCGTAACAATATGCAGGAACTCTTCTGTAACCGTTCCATCCTTGACACATGCATATCCCACAGTCTCCATATACTTAAAAGTATACTCTACTTCAACTCTTGTCAGTTCATCCACAAAGTTATGAAACTTCGTTCCATACGAGGCATCCAAAAGCAAACGAAATTCCTCAAAATTGTCATACATATAATCCAGCAAATATTCCATTTCCTGAAAGCTGTATTCCTTTACCTGCTGCTTCTGTTCCCCGGCATCAAATTGGGTAAATTGCTCCTGACTCCTGCAAAATTGATTCATGAATCCATCTAAAACCGGCTTTACAATCGCTTCAAACAGCCCTTCCTTATCTTTGAAGCGAACATAGATAGAATTCGTACTGGTCTTGGCATTCATCGCAATGGTGCGAAGGGATGCATCCTTATACCCCTTTTCCAGAAATTCCTGCTTTGCACATTCCAAAATACGTTCATATACGCCCTCTATCTGCTTTGCCATAATGCTTCTCCTTCACAACATCATATTCCATAACAGTGTTTCATAACAACGTTATGAATATAAGATACTTTCTATCCATCGTCAATGACTTTCTTCCAAAAATGCTCTTAATGAAAAAAGTAATCAACTACAAACCTGTAATTGATTACTTTTTTCATTTACTCTATAATATCCTTCATACTTCCAAGACTGATTGCTAATGTCGAAGCATTATGAAACAGTGCCGAAGTAGTTGGCTGAATCATTCCGGTTACACCAAGAAGAATCAATCCGGAATTAATACCGACAATCCGTATATAATTCTTATGAATACGCTTCATAAGTCCATCACTTAACGTCTTTAAGACTACCAGTCCTCCCAGATTGTCTGCGCCAATTGTAACATCCGCAACCTCTCTTGCAATTTGTGCGCCATCGCTGATTGCAATACCAACATCTGCTGCGGATAACGCCGGCGAATCATTGATACCATCACCAATCATAATAACTTTTCTTCCAGCTTCTCTCTCCTTCTCGATAAAGCCAGCCTTATCTTCCGGCAGAACCTCTGCGTAATACTCGTCCACGCCGATTTTGGAAGCAACCGAGCTTGCGGTCTTCTCATTGTCACCAGTCATCATAACAAACTTATTGATTCCTGCTTCTCTTAACCGCTCAATAACCATTTGGGCTTCTTCTCGAATCGGGTCTTCAATGCAGATAACCGCTTCCAGAACACCATCCACTGCAAGGTACAACTGCGTATACTCCTCAGAAATGGCATCTAACCGCTCCTGCATGCCTTGTGGAACCACACACGCTTCATCATCAAAGACAAAATGTCTGCTTCCCACGATAACCTTTTGTCCATTTACCATAGATGAAATTCCATGCGCAACGATATACTCCACTTTCGAATGCATTTCTTCATGCTCCAGGCCTTTTTCCTTGGCTGCATTTACAACTGCCTTTGCCATAGAATGTGGGAAATGCTCTTCCAGACAGGCTGCAATGCGGAGTAATTCATCCGGCTCCTGCTCTGAAAAAGAAATCACATCCACTACGGTTGGCTGCGCTTTCGTCAGAGTTCCCGTTTTGTCAAATACAATGGTATCTGCCTCTGCGACTTTCTCTAAAAACTTTCCGCCCTTTACCGTAATGTGATATTGCCCTGCCTCACGAATTGCAGACAATACCGTAATCGGTATGGCAAGCTTTAATGCACAGGAGAAATCAACCATTAATACAGACAATGCCTTGGTCACATTTCGCGTTAAGGCATAAGTCAAAGCAGTTCCAAGAAGCGTGTACGGAACCAGCTTGTCTGCAAGATGTGATGCCTTTCCTTCCACTGTTGATTTAAGCTTCTCAGATTCTTCTATCATTGTTACGATTTTCTCGAATTTTGTTGAGCCTGCGGTTTCCTTTACCTTGATTAGAAGTTCGCCTTCCTCCAATACGGTTCCTGCATAGACATAACCACCTGCTGACTTTGCTACCGGAAGGGATTCTCCTGTTAACGATGCCTGATTGACATTTCCCTCACCCTGCACCACAACACCATCAAATGGAATCATATTTCCCATATGAATAACAACTTTGTCTCCCGGAACAATTCGATTAATATCCACAAGCACTTCTTTGTCATCCGCAAGCATCCACACCTTATCCACGTTCAAGGACATACTTCTTGCCAAGTCATCCACGGACTTCTTATGTGTCCACTCTTCCAGAATCTCACCGATTCCCAATAGAAACATAACAGAACTTGCGGTCTTAAAATCACCCCGGAATACCGAAACGCCTATTGCAACCCCATCCAGAACAGAAACTTCTATCTTGCCCTTTGCCAGCGTACATAGTCCTTTCCATATATATCTTGCCGACTTCATTCCGGTAATCACTACCCTGACAGGATATGGTATCCAGTACTTTCTCGTAGCTCGCATAATTACCTTAAATACCAGCTTATCCCAGTATTTTTGATTCATTTCTCTGCCCGAATTCTCTAATACCTCCGCCGGAACATCCGCCTTTTCATAGGAAAATTCCTGCAAAATACGAATAACCTGTTGTCTTTCTCCCTGATAGCAAATGACAACATTCTGATTTCTCGTATAAATCTTTGCCGATGTGATAAACGGATAACTTTCTAACTGATATTGCAGAATATCCGCTTCCTGAAAGGACATACGCTTCTGTATCAGATGCACTCGCATACGCCCCTTTATCTCATGTTCAATCTTAAATCTCATATAACCACCTAATCTGCGAAAAACACCTGTGAAACTCCACAGGTGTCATTCATCTTGTCTTATTCTGTTGCTGTATTCATTTCTTCTGAAACGTCTTCCGGCTTCTCATCTTCATACTCTGCTTCTGCTGCAGCTCTTTCTTCATTAATCTGCTTTGCTTCTGCATAGATATCTTCCGCATTTTCCTGAATGGTGGTTGCCGTCTTCATGACACATTCCTTGGCACGAAGCACTGCTGCGGTACAATGTGTATATACCTTTTTCGCATCTTTGCTTGCTAATACCTTGACTCCAGCTGTACCAAATAATACACCTGCCGCAAAGATTCCTGTTTTCGCAGCGTCCATTTTCTTAATCCAACCTAACATCACACAATCCTCCTTGAACCATTGTGATACATAATTATTACTTTTTTCGAGAGTGACATTATTTTCTGATAATTCATATTATACATCCAAGAATTTCCATTTACTATTGATTTATCGTTGTTGATATTTTTTCTCATTAAGCATTCACATATATCTTCCAACCAACTTGCAAAGTTTTTTTATGTGATGCTCCAGCCCTCTGCCTTTTCTCGTATCTGAATAAAGTTACGGTAACGTCCTTTCTGTTCTATCAGTTCCTTATGTGTTCCTACCTGTACCAGTTTTCCATCGTCAAGAACAAGAATCTGGTCTGCATGTTCAATGGTTGCAAGTCTATAGGCAATAGTAATAATCGTCTTACCTCTCGTCAGTTCCGAAATCGCACTCTGAATCAGATGCTCATTTTCCGGGTCAATGCTTGCTGTTGCCTCATCCAGAATCACAATCGGTGCATTCTTTAACATCATGCGGGCAATCGCAATTCTCTGCTTCTCTCCGCCGGAAAGTCTTTTTCCTGCTTCTCCTGCCGAAGTCTGATATCCTTGTGGAAGCTTCCTGATAAAATCTTCACATTGCGCTGCCCTTGCTGCTTCGTAGACCTCTTCATCGGTAGCCTTTGGATTGCCCAGTCGGATATTTTCTAAAATCGAGCAGCGAAACAGGAAATTATCCTGTGTCACAAAGCTGACCATATCTACAAGCTGCGACAGCGGAATCTCCTTGATATTCACACCACCGATTCTGATTTCTCCTTCTGTCACATCCCAGAATCGCGCCAGTAATTTTGCTACCGTAGACTTACCACCACCGGAAGGTCCAACCAATGCAGTGAAGCTTCCCTGCGTAAGCTCTAAATCTATGCCATGCAATACTTCCTGCTCCTTTTCACCTGTGTAAGAAAAACGCACTTTATTCATGGTTACATCATGATTGAAAATCTGCACTCTGCTATCCGACTCCGGTAATGCAGACATATTCAGAAATATCTGTAGTTTCTCTACCGTATGTGACATTTCACGAATGCTTTCTGAAAATACCTCAAGCTTTGCCAAAGATACTACCATGGACATGGAAAGCATAACTGCAAGTGCAACTTTTGCAACAGGAATCGTCCCATTTGCACCAAGCCATAATCCGACCGGCAGGACACCTAACAACGTAGATGGAAATAGTGCAAAGGCTAACTTCATCGTTACCCATGTGGAAGAAAGCCATTCCACGATAAACGTTTTATAATTTCGAATCGAGCTTGCATATTTCTCATATGAAGTTCCCGTTCTTCCAAATGCCTTAATGACCTCGATACCTTCTACATATTCTACAATGTTGCTGTTCATCTCTTCATTCGAACGCGCATACTTCTCAAAGTTCATACCACTGATTTGAAAGGTTAACATCATACAGACAAAAGACAAGGGCACCGTAATCAGAGACGCTAATGCCAGTCTCCAATCAATGAAAACAAGGCAGATGATACTGACAACCGGTAATACAACATGCCCTGCTCCTTCTGGAAGCATATGCGCCAAAGGTGGTTCTACATCCTCTATCTTATCTACCATAACGCTTTTGATTTCACCAATCGAATGAGCAGTTACTTCTCCTAATGGTGCATGCAGAAATCTGTCTGCCACTCTCAATCTCAACTGCTCCAAAATATGATACGCCATATGGTGACTAAGTCCGGTTGATAACCCAAACGCCACTACCTTGACTACATACGCCACTGCCGCCACCAAACACCATTTTACCAATAATGACACATCTGTCATTCCTTCAATAAAGGCATCAATCACCTTATAAAAACAAAAATACGGCACTATTCCCGACACAATGCTGATTACAGACAAGGTAACGGAATCTGCCAGTTTTCCTTTGCTTCCTTTTGCCAAGCCAAGCAAATATGAAAAACTTTTCATAACACCTCTCCTCCTAGTATTATTTTTAACAAAAAAATGGATGATGTTTTTCACACCATCCACATCTTAATCTTTCTTTTATAAATTATCCGCTCCACTTAGTCTGTTCTATCCCGATCAGACAAAAGTTTATCGCAATCTCCTTCTATATTCCGTTGGTGAAAGCCCCATTACTTTACGAAATGCAATTGCAAACTTGCTTGGACTGTCATAGCCAACCATTCTCGCAATTTCAGCTACTCCAAGACTTTTCTGGGTTTTCAGGAAAACCGCAGCCTGATTCATACGATACTGTAAAAGCCAGCCTCCAATCGTCGCACCAAACACCGACTTAAAACACTGCTTCATGGAAGTTAAGGAAATATCAAATCGCTCAGACAATTCCTCCTGCGTAAAGTTTTCATCCATGTGCTGCATGAGAAACTCCTGAATTGCTTTCGTTTTCTCCACCTGCGTCTTATAAAAATACGGTTTTTCCTTCTGGTTCTCTGGTAATTCCAACGCATCCAGATATAAAAGCAATTCTAGAATTTTAATTTTAAAATAAGGAATCTTAATTCTCTGCGGAACGGTATATAACTCTCCAAAAATATGATCGATAGAATCCGGTTCATGTATGGTCATAGGATAAATGTCTTTGCAGTACTTTTCCTTCAAGGCTGTTAAATTCACCGGGAAGTCTTTTATCTCCTGCTTAATGGAGTTGCATGCCTTATCCATATCAAATCCTATCGTGATACCATGATAATGAGAAAGCGGCAGTTCAAATCTCCCGGTATGCATCAATCGACAATCTGTCTTCAAGTCTCCTACCCCAACATAGAAATACGCCTTATCCTTTGCCGGATATTCCATACGTCCCTCTCTGCAATGATCTATGCAGAATACATCTCTCTTAACTCTAAGTTCTGATTCATAATACTGCATATGAAAATCGTTAAAGGTAAGCATAATACCCGGAAATACTTCATACATCGTCATGGTTCCCTCTCCTGTTTCATTGCGAAACTGAAAGACACTGCAGCCATCACTTTCTGCAAGTGGAACTGCACCTTCACATTCCCAATACCTTGAACCCATACTACATCCTCCTAAATTGTTAACACGCTGCCGTTTCATCGCATCACAAATATGCCCTGTTTCTTGTCCCATTTGGACAGTTTATTTACCCTAGCTGACCGTATTTTTTTCTGATTTTCTGAAAGCTATCATTACTTATCGTGTGTTCCATTCGACACGCTTCTTCCTGCGCCAATTGATGATCAATCCCTGCATTTAACAAAAACTGAAGAAAGAACTTTCTTCTTTCATTCATTTCTATTGCCATTTTCTTGCCTTCTTCCGTTAAAACCAGATATGCATCTTCATTAGAAAATAGCAAGCCCTCTCTTTTCAGTATTTTTACAGCATAACATACGGATGCTTTTGTAAAATTCATATATCTTGCGACATCTACTGATTTTACATACCTTTGCTCTTTTTCCAAAATATAGATTGCTTCCAAATAATCTTCAAGTGATCTACCTAGTTCCATATCTCTCGCTCTCCCCTTTGTCTTGTCTTATTTCTATTAGTTTATCCTAACCAGATTATATCCAAGTTTTCCCATTTTTTCAATGAACGGCAGGGAAATTTCATTTTCTTTTTAGAAGTTTTGACTCTCCTTCAAAATACACCTTACAAACTCATCAATCACATTATTTCCCCAAAATCTTCCCTTGTTTGTAAATGTTATTTTGTCTGCATTCTGTAGGATGAGTCCTTCTTCCTTCAATCGTCCGATTGATTCTGCAAGACATGTATCCAATCGGATTCCCAATCGTTTTGAATACTCTTCAAGATCAACTGTAGATTTTTGAAGCTCATAGATAAATTCATCAATCACTCGGTACTCATCTGTTACAACACGCCCTTTGCTGCTGACACGAATGTCATCCGAAATAACCGGACTTTGATACGAATTCTGATAATAATAATTACCAAGATTTCCACCGGCTCCGTGCCCCAATGCCACACAGTTACCACCAGTATGTCGAAGCTCCATATAGGTATAGGAATCCAGCTTATCCCGTACAAGCTTCGTTAATTCTAATGCTTCGAATCTGCTCTTTGCCAGCTCTTCGGTAATCATGGTATAGAAATCATATTCTCTTTCCACATCCATCATCTGTGCTTTTTGTTCCTCTGTAATATGGTCATACAAAGGCGTATTCTCATGTAGCATCAATGCATAAAAGCTAAGACCTGCAATTTCTAATGACTTTATCATCTCCAAATCCGCTTTTAACATATCTTTCGTCTGTCCGGGATAATGATAGATTAAATCAATATTGGTATTGATAATTCCATACTCCTTCGCTCTTTCAATACGTTTCGCTGCAAGTTCCCCACTGCGTCGTCTTCCAAACAGCTTTCTGGCATCATCCTGAAAGCTCTGAATTCCTATCGAAAGACGATTCACCTTATTCTTAACCAGTACTTCAAGCATGTCATCTGTTAATTCCATCGCCGATGATTCTACGCTAATCTCCGCATTTTCCTGAATTTCAAAACGTTCATGCAGTTCCTTTAGCACAGCATCCATTTGCGCCGGCGTGAGAGCTGTCGGCGTTCCACCACCAAAGTTAACTGCTCCGACAAGACCTTTCATAAGCGGATATTCGCTAACATTCCTAATATTTTCAATAAGATATTCATGATATTCTCTTCTCTTTAGCTCGTCCGGTCTATGAAATGGGCAGAAAGAACAAATCTTATTACAAAAAGGCACATGCAGATAAAGAACAAGCGGCTTATTCGCCGCTGTTCTTAATTGCTGTTCTAAATACTCCTTTTTGCCGATATCACTTGTAAACCGTTTTTTCAAAGCTCTTGATGCATCATGATGACTCCGATATCGTGTGGTATACATTATTCTGCATTAGCCTCCTGATATAAAATTTCTGCAAGCTTCTCATACGCCTGGGCAAATCTGCTGTTCGGCTTATTATGGAACAATTCCTTCTCCAGATAATATACCTGCCCATTTTGAACAGCACTTAGAGACTGCCATACCGGATTATTTCCATAGGCATCTTCTATATATTGCGCTGCCTCATCGGCATGAGCCTGCACTACAATAATATCAGGATCTGCTGCATAAACCGTTTCCATGTTCATCTCAAGACGTTCTGCGCCTGTGGTATTCTCCCAATTATCTGCAATATTTACTGCATTCATCGCCTGAAGCATACCGCCTACTACGGTATTTCCTGTATTTGCCGAAATGCTGTCCTCCGTTACAAACATTGCTAATACGGTTGGACCTTCCTCGCTCTGGATATTGGCAAGAACATCAACTGCCTGTTCCAATGCTTCCATTGCCACGGTATCCCACAATTCAGGCTGACCGTTAATATTACAAAATACCTTAAACCATTTCAGATAATCCGCAAAATCCTCATAATCTACAACAATAACCGGAACATTCGCAGCCTCTGCCGGTGCACTGATGGTATCATAACCGCTCATTGCCTTAGAACAGATAATCAAATCCGGCTGTAAATTCAAAATCGTCTCCACATCCCACTTCTTGCCTGCTGCTGAAGTAGCAACAGTTGTCACGCCTTCGTCCTGTGTAATATCTCGCCCAATGTATTCTTCATAAAGTTCCATCGCACTATCACCACCTATGCAGCCGGTTACCGTTCCACCAGCCTCATACCATAACGTGGTAAAGCTTGCATAGAGATTTACAACATTCTTCGGATTCTTTGCAATCGTAATTGTAGCACCATCCTCAGCGTTGCCATCTTTAAAAGTAACAGAGTCTTCATTGATAATCACTTCATTTGCCTCAGCCAAAAACTGCTGACGAAGTTCTTCCTTCTTACTCTCTCTATCATTTTCTGCATTCGCATTCTGTGTCTCCGTTGACACAACCGTCACAGGTTCTACCTCTGATTCGGATGTCACCTTACCACATCCTATCACGCCAGCACATACCAGCATTGCACTAATCATCACCGCAATTAATCTCTTTTTCATATTCTCCTCCTTCTACATGGCCTCTGCCATGACACTGCGAAGCGGAATAAAATAAGGACATCCATTTTCCTCATCCTTATACACATTCGCTTCTATGTGAAATAATTCTTTTAAATTGTTCTCTGTCAACACCTTCTGTGGTGTTCCGCGTGTGTAGAGCCTTCCATCTTTTAACGCATATAAATAATCCGAATATCTTGCTGCAAGATTCAAATCATGAAGTACCATAATAATCGTCATTCCAAGCTCTTTATTCAGTCGTTGAACCAGTTCCAGAACTTCCACCTGATAACTGATATCAAGATATGTCGTTGGTTCATCCAAAATCAAAATCTCTGGTTCCTGACAAATAGTCATGGCAATCCATGCTCTTTGTCGTTCACCACCAGAGAGCGTAGATACCATCTGATGCTGTAGCTTATCAATTCCTGTCATGGAAAATGCCCTGTCTATGATTTCTACATCCTTTTGCGTCAGTCCTTTTCCAAATTTCGAATAAGGATATCTTCCATAAGACACTAAGGTTCTCACATCAATATCCTCCGGCGAAGTATGTACCTGTGCAAGATAACCGACTTTTCGTGCAAGTTGCTTGGATGGATATCTTCGAATAGACTTATCTTCCAAAATCACTTTTCCACCATTCGGTATGACTGCACGTGAAACCGTCTTAAGCAGACTTGATTTGCCACAGCCATTCTGACCTACTATGGTCGTAATGCTTCCCTTAGGGAAATCTATGGATAAGTCTTCAATAATCTGCCTGTTCTTATAACTTATGCTGATATTCTGAAATCCAAAATACATAACAACAAACCTCTATTCTTTCTGCCGTGTACGTAATAAGTACAGGAAAAACGGCGCACCTATAAAGGACAATATAACACTTACCGGAATCTCCCCCGGCGGCATAATGATTCTTCCAATCGTATCGCACACAATAACAAGCGTAAATCCTAAAAATATAGATGTCGGAAACAAAAACTTATAGTCCGAACCCACTAATAATCTTGCAATGTGAGGTACAATAAGTCCCACAAAGCTGATTAAACCTGCTACCGAAATTGCGGCTCCTGCCATAATGGACGAAACAATAATTAAAAGGAAGCGAAACCCTTCCGTCCGTAGTCCTAGTGCATTCGCCGTCTCATCACCAAGCATAAGGATGTTCATCTTTTGTGGTAAAAACAGACATATTCCCATACCAAGCACGGCATAGGGTAAAATCATCAGAAAACTTTCCCAGCTGCTGCCGTTAAGACCACCTACCAGAAAGCCCGTCGCATTACTGATTGCATCCGGATAAAAAGACTTAATCATATCATTAAACGCACCAAACAGCGCAGATACTGCCATTCCGGACAAAATCATTTTGACAGGACTTACCCCCTTTTGATATGCCAATAAATAAATCAACATGGTTGTAGCAAATGCCCCTACAATAGAACCCACCGGTAACAAATGCATATACTGAGGAAACGCAACCAACGTCAAATATCCCATAAAGCTTGCTCCACTTGTCACACCTATGGTTGAAGGAGATGCCATTGTATTACGCATGACTCCTTGCAAAATGCAGCCCGATAATGATAAACAGACTCCTACCAGTCCTCCAGTCAGAATTCTCGGAAATCGAAGATTCCATATCAATAATCTTGCTGCACTGTCATCCTGAATCCATAATGCTCGCCACACTTCCGGTATTGTGAACTCAACCGTTCCTATGCCAACGCATCCTAACACCGATATGACACTGGCAATCGCAAATCCTAAGACAATCGCCCATTTATATCCATAGTGCATACTTGAATCTCTACTTATCCGTATATCCATTCTTACGATACCTCAAGAAATCTTTTTACCGCTTCTCTGGCATTCTTGAAATCCTCTTCGTTTGGATGCCCCAAAGATTCCTTTTGTCTCTCAAAGTGTTCCACAGATAAATGTCCTTTTTCTCCCTCCGGAATGAAAAGTCTTCTTCTTGTTCTGTTTAAATCAATACTTCCCCGACATAAGAAATGTCCTAAAAGTGTGTTATGCTCGGATGCCAGTGCACTTACACGCTCCGCTACATCTGCTGCATGCTTTGATTCCATGGATGCTCCCAAAGTTCCAATGACAATCAATTTCTTATTATGCAACTTTTGAATCAGATGAATGGTATCATCATCCGCAGTTCCTCTGTTACACCAGTACGATAAGATAAACGTATCAAACTTTTCGATTACCTCATCATTGATATAACTGATATTGTACGGTCCAAGACTATCCGGTACTACCTCTGCCACAGCAGATGCAAGCTTATATGCATTGCCCGTAATGGTTGAAAAAATAATTGGTATCATAATTTTTCCTTTCTTTTCAAAAGATATAAGACTTTTCTAATTGCAATTAGTTTTAACTAACCACATTCTATACAAATTACCATTTTATGTCAATTAAAAAA
>CAYUKO010000084.1:0-17379 GCA_964445375.1 uncultured Roseburia sp. | reverse complement strand
CTCTGTTTTACACAACAACTGGTCATTGAGCCAGAAGGGGTTCTGAACAGATACTAGTTTTTTTTATTTTTTTATTTAAAAGCAAAATAAAAACGAGCGTTCATATTTTACGCTCGTTTTTATACCATATAACTACCAATTAATTTCTAATGCATCTGATTTTTCAAGAACAACTCCACCATAATTAATTACTCTTACATCATACCTTCCTGCTGGTAGCGAAGAAGGTATCCTAATCAAAAACTGTGTTTTACTAGCAGAATCAACCGTAGCATATTTTGTTACTCCCGTTACTGTATTTACCAATTCTACTTTTACAAGACTAATCTTATCTGTAAATCCTGTTCCATTGATAGTTACAACATCATTTGTTGATGAAATAGCTGCTGGTATCACTTCACTTATCTCCGGTACTGGAACCAGACTCGGATGCCTTATATAAGCTTGCGATTTTGTAGCAATTACTGTACCTTGCTTATTTGTTACCGTAACATCATGTGTACCTTCACTCAATGATGACGGAACTGTGCATGTAATAATACAACCATCATCGGTTTTCACAGAAGTATTAACTGTTGCAAATTTATCACCAACTTTTATCTTAAGACTATTAGCCGCTTTATAAAATCCCTTTCCTATTATAGTTATTGTATTTTTAGTATTCTCTACATAAACACTAGGACTTACAGAATCAATTTCGATTACCGGAATTGATTTTGGATTAACTGTAAATCCACCAACTTCCGTTACAGTCCCCTTATTACTTGCATTCATTACTACTACATCATATACTCCTGCTGTAAGACTACTCGGAAGCTGACAAGTTATTTGAGTTGAACCTGTTACTGATTTTATAGTGGCATACTTTGTACCGACCATTACTTTTATCGTCTTTACTTTTCCATAAAATCCAGTTCCGGTTATTGTTATAATCGGACTTTCTCCCTCAATACAATTATTTGCCTGAATATTCGTAATTTGTATATTAGACTGCACTGTAATGGTTGACGATGCCTGCTTTCCATCAGGATTTACCACTCTTACTGATACGGTTCCCATTGGATAATCAGGCATTACAAAATTTATGGTATTCTCATCTACAACTACAGGATTGCTTACCTTTGTTGTACCTACATATACCTCGGCACCAGTTTTAAAATAATTACCTGTTATTGTCATAGCATCCGCATTACCACTTAGCACAGAATTAGGAGTTATTGACGTAATTATTGGTTCTCTGGTCTTAACTTCTATACTATATTCCGGCATATGAAGTAACTGTGTTCCTCCATTATGGTCTGTATATTGTACATAACCCGTTCCAACTGTATACGTACCTACACTTGAACCATCCTTTAGTTTTATTTCATATGGAAGTTCTAAAGAACCTCCTAATTGATTCATAGACCATACCAAAGTATTTCCTTTTATTTGTGGTAACGGAATATTATTGGCTGTTGATCCATCTACTAATTCAAATGGTTCATTTATTACCTGCGTAACAACTATATCTCTAGGATTCACAGAACCTATCTTTGTTGAAATTGAATCATATACACTACTTAATTGAACAGAATAGAATACTGAATAATGATCTGTTTCCGATGTTGCCATCTTCCTTAATACTTTATCAGCTTCCGTATTCTGATTACAAAAAGCTACCGTATAAAATACATATCTAGTCTTCTTCGCTTTTTCTGCCTTTTCATATGCTACATCACCATCCGAATTCATTCCATCTGTCATTAAAACAATAGCCCCTGTTGCATTACTTCTCTTTTTTTGTAATAATTTCATTGCTGCCTCAATACCTGTTCCTGTTTGTGTTGAACCACCGTCACAAACTAAAGAATCTAAAAATGTAACTAATTCTGCCAAATCAGTTGTTATTTCGCATGTCTCGGCATCATCACCAAAAGCCACTATGCCAATTCGATGAGCTCTATCCTTCTTAGTGAGTACTTCATTTACAAATTTTTTTGCTGCATTTCTCAAATTTTCAAAATCACTTCTCATACTACCTGATTTGTCCAAAACCAAAATGACATCATTTGGTTCTTCTTTTTCATCATACGGTAGACCATTAAGTGAAACTTTTACTGTAAATGTTTCATCCTCATACATTTCATTCTTATTCAGAACAATATCTGCATTTAACTGCGTTGTACTTGCCGCACTGACTTCCATCACCGGTATGCTTAACACTATCATGCAAAGCATCAATATTAGTGCAAGTCCTTTCTCAAATTTTTGTTTCATTCTAATTCCCTCCTCCTATTTATCTCCTTCAATCATTTGCATAAAAATAAGGACATATCAAAAAATGCAGTAATAATTAAACTACATCAACATGACCGTCCTTATATATTTATTATTATACTCGTTTATAACTCCACCCTTATAGCAATCTCCATTGCTATTATTAATAGTATCATAGTTTTCTGCTAAAAACAATATATTTTTGTTATTGTATGTATTTTTGCATCTTTATATGCATTTTTATTTGCAATTCATTAAGTTTACCTCTTATCATCCGATATATTTTATATAGAAGAAAAGAAAAGGGGAGTTCTTATGGTCGTACAACACAATATAAGTGCAATGAACGCCCAGCGTCAGCTTAATATCACCACAGAGCAAAAAAGCAAAGAAAGCGAAAAACTTTCCAGTGGTTACCGCATTAATCGCGGTGCAGATGACGCTGCAGGGTTATCTATTTCAGAAAAGATGCGAAAACAAATCCGAGGCTTAACACGTGCAACCACAAATATTGAAGATGGCATATCTCTTTGTAAAGTTGCCGATGGAGCCATAGCGGAAATGCACGATATGATACATCGCATGAATGAACTAAGCATTCAAGCCGCTAACGGTACCAACTCTGACACAGACCGGGAGTATATACAGATGGAAATTGACCAGATTGTTACCGAATGCGGTCGTATCATCGAAACCACGAAGTTCAATGAACTTTATCTCTTCAAAGGAAATGAAACTCCTATTCTGTCACTTGATGGTATTGAATATCAGCAGATTGGAACAAGATATTACGAAGAAGAACCTTATATCGGTGACGGACTTGGAAATGTTAACGGCGTCACTGCTTATACCGGCGGTAATCTGGGCGATACCTTGCTATACGACTTAAGCCTCGGTACTTGGGAAAACGCAAGTAAACCACTGACCGATCAGGAAACCTATCATTGCGCCTGGATTGACTTCTCCGGAATCCAAGCCAATTCCGCAGAAGAATTAGAAAAGCTCTTATGGGGACAAGGATTTGACAGTTCATGCAGTCAATGCACCAACAAATTCTATGGCGTCAAATTCTCAAAAAACGAAGGAAATACACAAAAAACTGCAGCAGGAACCTCTTATTCATACCAAAAACATACTACATCCAACTCAACAACCAGCCAGCCTGTTACCTTCGAAATTATCAAATTAAATATTCAAGACTTATGGAACAATTATGAGAATAAGAAAGCTACTGACGCCTCTTGTACTCTAGGTGAAACAATCTGCGAATCCCTCATTGATGCTATTAACACAGCCGGGCAAAATGCAGATTCTAACCTAATAAGTCACTATACAAGCTATACCTACTTAAAGGGCACTGGTAAATTCTACATATTATCAAACACAGGAACAGGTTCCGGCTGTTCTACTTTCAGCTTAAAGCCAAGAACCTCTGACGGTTCCTTTGGAACCGAAGCTGAGGCAAGGGAAGAGCCTATTAACAGGCTCATTATTCATACAAAGCTTGAAGAAAAAGATACCAGTATTCATGCCGGTGCTGAATCAGACAGAACGAATAAAGTGATGATCGACTTACCTACCATGAGCATTGACTCTCTAGAATTAAACAGAGTATGTGTTCTCACTCAAGATCTCGCTACCGAATCCATTGAAATATTGAATCGCAGTCTAAAAGCACTCTCCACACATCGCAGCCGTATGGGCGCATATCAGAACCGACTGGAGCACGCTGAAAAAAATCTGGATAACGTAGTAGAAAATACACAAGCATCCGAATCCCAGATTCGTGATACCGACATGTCAGAAGAAATGGTTTCTTACTCTAACTCAAGTATTCTTGAACAGGCAGGACAAGCAATGCTTAGTCAGGCTAACAAGAATCAGCAGGGCATCGTAACATTATTGAACTAAAATAGAAAGGACGATACTTGATGAAACATCACCAAATATCGTCCTATTTTATTGGAGTAATGTCAAAACTCCTTCTTTTTCCTGCTTTGTATGCGAAAGCATAGCCTGTCCTGCCTGCTGCAAGATACGAAGATTGGAATTCTTCTCTATTTCTTCAGCCATATCAGTATCGCGAATCTGACTTTCCGCCGCCTGCGTATTCTCTTCTATATTATCCAGATTTTTTATTGTATGCTCTAATCGATTCTGATATGCACCCAAACTGGAGCGTTGTCTTGACACCCTGTGTATTGCAAACGCTACAATATCAATCGACATCGTAGCTCTATCCTGTGTAGTAACATCCACATCACTTGCTTTAATACTCTCCGCATCCATTGCCTCAATATAAAGATGCATCCAATTGTGACTTTCCGCACCAATCTGCAGATTCAAACCTTTTGCATCATACCATGTTTTCGATATTTCTACTTCTATCACTTGCTCATCGTCTGGGTCTGTCGGCGTTGTTGGTGTATCCGGCGTTGTCGGCGTACTCGGTGTTGCTGGTGTACTAGGTATTGTTGGTGTACCCGCAGCCGGTCCTGCAACTCCATCCTGTGTTGAAGTTCCACCTGACATTACTACATGTCCACTTGGATAGGTATTACTTACCACCGCATAATCCGTGTTCAATTCAAAAATCCCTATATTACTGATTGCATCCGGTAATATCGTAGATGTTGTCTGATCAAAGCCGGTTCCCAGTCCTCCTGTCTCATTTCCTATCACCGTTATCATTTTCTGAATAAACACTGCGGAGTCATCACCATTTATCACACCACCAAAATTATTTTGAAAATCACTAATTGTAAGACCCGTTAATCCCTGTATAACACTTTCCAGACTTTTTCCACTTCGAATGTTGCTTAAGATGCTATCAATTCCATTGGATAATGCACTCTGCGTCACAGCACCTGTTCCATCTGCAAGATATCCCAAATACATACACGCAAGATATCCTGTTCCATATCTTGATGGTGTCGTACCGTTTCCAATTTTATTATCCGAACTTTGGACAATGGTTTTAATATCATTTACACTTGTTGAGGCAGTGATTCCCAGTCCGTCATATACACTGGCAGAATTACCACCATTATTAATCCAATCGTTATTATTATAGCAACCACCGGAAACAACCTGCGCCATTCCCTCTACAAACCAATCAGGAAACTCAAGACTCGTCTGAAATCCACTTGCCTGTGTATAACCAAGCATTCCTGCCGTCATCGCTTCATCCATCATAGCATGTACCATCTCGTGTACAATGGTCACTTCTAAATCATTTCTTGCTGTAGAGGTAAGTGTATCCGCACTACTTGTAATTCCCAAGGTTGCAATATTAACATGAAGCGTATAATCCAGCGTCCAATTATTTCCATATCCATAACCGGCTGCTCCTAGTTCTACTGCTGCCAGTACGCTGCTAGTAGGATCTGAATAAATATCTAAGCCAATTCCGATTGTCGATCCCTTGAGATATGAATACGTATTCGGTAAGGCATCCATAATTGCTTCTATTGCCTGTGGTACAATTTCTGTTTTTAGAACTTGTTTAAAATTGGTATAGCCTGATGCTGTAGGAGTATTCGGATCCGGATTACTTGTCGCTCCGATATCTCCATGAACAATTTCCTTATATAGAATTTTAGTTCCATCATCTGTCCATACTTCCTTTAGCGACTGTATTTCTCCCGTATGCTGACCATTCAAGATTGTTACCGTATAATCCTTCTCGGTCATAAACTTCTGATATTCCAAATCCGCTTCTCTACGTCCATTTTTACTTGCAAGAGTTCCATCCAAAAGATAAATTTCATTAAACTTCGTTGTCTCTGCTACTCTATCAATTTCAGATATAATCTGATCAATTTCATCCTGAATATATCTTCTGTCCGTATCACTATTCGTTCCATTTGCTGCTTGTACACATAATTCATTCATTCGTTGCAGCATGTCATGCACTTCATTTAACGCACCTTCCGCAGTCTGAATCAGGGAAATTCCCTCCTCAGAATTTTGTGATGCCCGATTTAATCCCCGAATCTGCTTACGCATTTTTTCGGATATTGATAACCCGGCAGCATTATCTGCTGCTATGTTAATCTGGTAACCACTCGAAAGCTTTCTGGTAGTCTTAGCCAATGCACCATTCGTAATAGACAACTGCCGATTGTTATTTAATGCTGATATATTATGCTGTACAACCATATTTTATTTCAAAAGCTCCATTGTTGTTTCTACAGACTGTTCTGACTGTGCAATAATAGATTCATCCGCATTTTCCAAAATACGACGGTTTGCAGCACGAATCATATCATCTGCCATAACAATATCACGAATATCACACGCCATAGACATGATATTTTCCTGCGCCGTTTCCTGTGCCACTTTATCAAGGGATTGTCTCTTGGTCTTCTCTGATATAGAAACATCTACAGCACTCTCTGCCGCAAGATTTACCTTCTGTCCTGTAGCAAGCTTTGCTTCCTTTTTCTCTGCCTTAAAAATATTGTTATTGGCTGTCATCGTTCCATTTACCTGCACGTTTACCATTAAATTATTTCCAATATTCATGTATATCCCCCTCATATCTGTCGTGAAAGTTATTATGTTATCTTTTTATATGGTATATATCGGCACGAATTGTCTGAAAATTTATATGCAATATAAAAAAGTCCAAAATGCTTTTTACATTTCGGACTTTTTCACATTATTTCTTCTTATCCATAAGCTGAGGATCCACTTCATTGATTTTACTCATAGACTTGTAATATTTTAATGCGGCTGTATTCGAGCGCTTCATCTGCTTAATCTCTGTACGTTTCATACGGAATACGGTTTCCAGTGCACTTCTGTTACGCTTCTCCTGCGCTTCAATGGTAACGCCTTTTTCTACCGCTACACGGATAAGCTCCTGCATTTCCAATACCTTGTCACGGTATTTTTCAGGCTCCTGCTGCACGATATTCTTCACCAGCTCATAGGTCGATGTAAACCCATCATCCAGCTTGTTGATTTCGTCAATCAGTACGCCCTTTTCATCCATGGTCTTGTCATATGCTTCCATGTCCATTGGCTGGTGCGCTGATATTTCAGCCTGCTTTCCATTAAGCTCCATAATCTGGTCTAATACTACAATTTTCTTTTCAAGGCTTTCAATCATAATCTGTAAATAACCTTCCGTCATGCCTTTTCCCCTTCCTTATACATGCTGTCTGTTTTATCAAGTCCCTGTCTTCCTCATTGCCGAGGGTGCGTAGCCAACGCTGCTTCGCTGGCCGCCGGCTACTCTTGCCTGAGCTGCCGGATTGCTCTTGTCTGTGGCAACCTTCTTCATAACCTCTTTCCAGTTATCACGCATAGAGCGAAGATGCTTTACTACTTCCTGCATAATCTCAGGATCCTTTGCAATATTTGCCTCATGACATCTTCTCAAAAGATATACATATACCTTTTCAAAATCTTCCCAAATTGGATATCTCTTGTCAAGCGTTTCGCGGAAGTTCTGAATAATCTTCTCTACCTTAACTACATTTTCATGCGCCTTGGCAGGATCCTTATTCTCCATTGCTAAAATGGCAATGTTACCGAACTTAATCGCTCCTTCATATAACATCAAGGTCAACTCCGCAGGTGACGCTGTCATTATCTTACTATTTTGATACTGTGCATAACCGTTTTGTTTCAGCATGCTTTACCCTCTCTCCCTATTTCTGTTTTAACAGAGTTCTATTGTTTCCGGTTACTATCTTACATTCCACCCAACATACTTGTTACCGCATTGGTATTGGACTGTAACTTGGACAATGCTACTTCCATCGCTGAGAACTTGTCATACCACTTGTCCTCATAATCATTCAACTTCTCTTCAGCCTCTGCAATCTTCTTGGTATAGTCATCATACTCTTCTTTGAGCCTCTTATCATCATACACCTTATACATACTGCTGTAGTCTGTTGACTTCATCATCTCGTCAAGATTAGAATACATCTTCTTGCACAAACCAGAGAAGAATTCAGCAACCTCATCCGGATTCGACGCAATCGCCTTCTTAAGCTTATCATCCTTACCAGACACTTTATCGTCTTCCTTATCACCTAAGATATGGTAAGCATTTCTCTCATCCTCTTCTGCCTCAAAGTAGCTCAACGTCTCTACACCAAAGTCAAA
Source organism: uncultured Roseburia sp. (assembly GCA_964445375.1). Lineage (GTDB taxonomy): Bacteria > Bacillota > Clostridia > Lachnospirales > Lachnospiraceae > COE1. The sequence goes on along the minus strand of CAYUKO010000084.1, from coordinate 8,997 downwards.
CAGATACATGGTCTTTCCATTTACTTCAATACCTTCTGACATAGAGCTCTTGAGTCCATTCATAATCGAATAAAGAGTATTATCCTTACGAAGCAAGGAATCCTTAATCTTACCTTCCCAGTTCTCAATCTGCTCATCTGTCATAGCTTCCTTCTCTTCATCAGAAAGAACATCATATTTTCTTGCAGAGTCCGCATTATACTTCTTATTTACTTCATTAATGATTTCATTATACTCTGTAATAAAATCTTTGATGGTATCATAGATTCCGTCATAGTCGGTTGAAGTTACGATTGAAATCTCTTCCTCTGTTTCACCTACTGCATTAATGGTTAAACCATTAATAGAAAACGTATTGGTATCTGACTTAAATTCTGCACCATTTAACTCAATGACTGCATCCTGCGCCGCAATACGGGTACACTTAGCCCCATCTGCATATGTGGCATTTGCATCAATACCAAGTGCTTTTAAAACACTATCTCCAGAATCAAGATTGTCAGAACTTAGAGAGAATTCATTTTTCAAGCCTGTACTAGTAGAGCTAATGAAGAATCTCTGATTCGTTGTATCAAACGATGCATTGACTCCTGCTTCCTTGAGCTTACCTACGAAATCACTGATCTTCATCTCTTCTGTAATCTCAATTGAAGTTTCCTTTTTCTCATCGCCAGTTCCTACGCTAATCGTAATCTTCTTACCTACCATAGAGCTGTCTATATCAGATAGCTTATCATCGGTTGTCCAGTCAACTTTCTTGGTGGTTGTGACTCCATCCTTTGTTTCTGCTACTTCCTTCTGCTTTAGCTCTGCGCCTGTCAGATAACCGGACTTAGCAAGATGTGTAATCTTCAGTGTCTGCGTACCGTTTACTGCGGATTCACTTGCAACGACAGTAGCCTTAGTCGTATCTGAACTAACGGTTGATTTCTTCTTATATGAGCTTGAGAATCTCAGATCAGACAAAGTGTTGCTATAGAGACTGTATAGCTTCTTATTCATATCCTGCCATGCTTCCTGTTTCCATTCCAGCTTCGTCTGTTCATTTTTTAGTTTCGTTACTTTCTGGCTTTTCGCCTGTACCAGCTGTGATACAATACTTTCTGTATCGATACCGGAATACATACCGGTCATTCTTAACAAATCTGACATAACACTTTACCTATGCCTTTCCGTTACTGTTCACTTCGTTCCAGTAGCTACAACTTCTCATCTACCAGAACTCCTGCCATCTCCATACACTTGGCAATCATATCCAGTGTCTTCTCTGGTGGGAATTCCTTGATGACCTCCTGCGTGTCCTTATCGACAAGCTTAATCATGACACGATTGGTTGCTTCATGAATACCGAACTTTGCCTCTGCATTCGGAAGCTGTGCATTCATCTTCTCAATCGCCTTCTTAATCTTGTCATTCTCAGCAGCCGATGGCTCCGTATATGGATTCTTTTCTACCACCTTCTGATTCGTACTGCTTTCATTTGTCTGGTATTCTGCTGTTCCATCCTTGGACTCTGCGTAAGATACCTTTGCTACCTCTGGTTTTACTACTTCCACTCTTGTGACCGGCTTAAATGCCATCACCTGTCCCATTGGCTCTACATACATGCGAATCACCTCCATGTTATACATGTATTTTATTAATATTATGGTTTTATCATAACTGTCCAAAGCTCACAGTTATATTTTATCTATAGATTCACTAGTTATATCGACAAAAAAAGAGGGAAAGTTTATAGATATTCGAAAATATTTTAAACGTTCCCTCTGGGGTTATTAAATATAACTATTCACCATAATTCTTCAGAATTTCTTTAGCTTCTTCATAGTCCTGTATACTGATATCAAACAGTTCACACGCCGTTTGAACACTCCCTAACTTTTCCATTACATTTTCTACCAATAGCATAAGCATTCTTGCTTCTCCTATTTCCTGATTTTCCATATCTCTCATGTGCAATGTCATATATCAAGACCTCCAACAGAATCATTTTCTTGATTTCTAACTTTACTAATCTCCGCATTAATTTCTTCCAGTGACATATTTGATATTCCATCTTTCTCCGCTTGTATACTAATCTCTCGTAGTACATTTATAACACTATCAGAACTTCTATTTTCTTTTCGTATTTTCAATTATTCAACACCTTCCACATACTATGACTATTCATTATAATTCATTATAAGTTCTTTCGCTTCCTCATAATCACTTATATTAATCTTACACATCTTACAGGCCTGTTCGCACTCTCCTACTGTCAGTGTTAAATTATCAATTAGCTCCACTAATTGTATCGCCCTACCAATTTCTCGATTCTCCATGTCTCTCATGTGTAATGTCATATATTCCACCCTCCATTCTTGATTTTTTCTTGCTTTGTTTACCTCTTTCTGAATAGCGTCTGTAAATCTATTGTTGACATTCTTCCCGGCTATAAACTTCAAAAACTCATCCATTTCCTTTGAAACATCACTTATTGTACCAAAAGGATTTAAGAATATTTTTGTTGTCCCATCATGCAATCTAATATCACAGTCTTCTATACATCGATTCTCAAATGTATAAATATGTCTGCCTTGTTCAAATGGATCAAACATACAGATAAAAATAATATAAGTAGTTTTCCTGCTTTCATAATATTATTGCCTATAAAAGCAGACTATCGTGTCATTTTCTTACAGTCTAAACAGTAAATGCTTCGACCTACTTGAATATTTACTCACTATCCTTTTTAACTCATCATTGCGGGAACTATAAGGAATCTTTCATAAGAATATTATAGATTATCAGATATGATTTCACAATTAGATTTTAGATATGAAAACTATGATTCGCTGCTTTTGTTACGCTGAGACTATTATGGTTCACCATATTGCAAAACACAAGCCAAATGTAATAATTCGCTTCTGAAATGTAAAAAATCGTTATTTTCTGACACTTTAACAATATAAAAAGTGTTTACTCAGCATCCTTTTTATAGCTAAGTGTACAAAAAAAGCACCAACTAATTTTACAATGTTGTTTGGTGCTTATCTTATAGATTCCGTCCCTGATACTGTATTGTTACCACATAAACTGTTTTTTGTGGTTCGTTAATGCGGAAAATAGCGATATAGTTATCAATTACCAACTGTCGGTAGCCTTTTCCTGCATATCTACCTTCATTACGCTCTTGATGTGATTGAGGAAAAGTATCTAGACCTAAAATAGATTCCTTAATACGTTCAACCTGTCCTTTGGCATTTTCAGGAGCCAATTTCTCGCCAGCGATATATTCGTAAATGCTGTCTAAATCACGGATTGCTCTCGGGTTGACCTTTACCTTGTATTTATCCAAAATGTTTTTTCTCCAATTCTGCAAAAACTTTTTCTGCATCCACTGCTTCTGCTCCGTTTGCAATTTCCTGCTCAGACTCGAAGATAGCTTGATCAATGCGATTTATTCTTGCAAATTTATCATACAATTCACTACTCATTACCACCAAGTCGCTATATCCGTTTTTCGTAACAAAAATAGGTTCCTGCTCTTTGTGTGCAATGTTGGAAATCTCGGTTGTATTGCGTAAGTCCTTAATAGGTATAATAAGTGGCATAATGTATCGCTCCTTTCTCTCGACATAATCATAGCATAATTATGCTCAAAGAACAACGAAGATATACAATATGATAAAACTTTTATTTATATAAGTTATGAGAAATGCTTTCACAATTAGATTTTAAATGTGAAAAGGGCTACCGCTTACGCGATAGCCCTCCTCTTTATGGTAAGGATTAAATCCTCTTAGTACTTTATAAACTCGGATTAGCCAAGAATGCTGAGTACGCCCTGATTAGACTGATTAGCCTGTGCAAGCATAGACTGACCTGCCTGAGAAAGGATGTTAGCATTAGAGTACTTAACCATCTCTGTAGCCATATCTGTATCACGGATCTGGCTCTCTGCTGCTGTTGTATTCTCAACAACGTTATCGAGGTTGTTAATTGTATGCTCTAATCTGTTCTGAACTGCACCAAGTGCGGATCTCTGTGTAGATACCTGCTTGATAGCTGCAGCGATAGTGCTGATAGCCTTTGTAGCGTTGGAATCATCATTTCCATCAATCTTAATACCATTCACGCCAAGTCCCTTAGCACTCATAGCATCAATATTAAGAGAAATCTGGTTATTAACTGTTCCGTCTGCACCAACGTGGAATTTCATCTTTAATGCAGAAGTCTTATCCTTTGTAGCAACAACGTCTTTTGCATTTAACTTAATTTCTTTTCCAAGTGCATCATATACCTTAGGTGCATCTGCTCTTGCTGTTGTTGTAACAGTACCATCACCTGCTGCTGTAAAGTAATTCTGTAAATCATTTGCAGAAATTGCATTACCATCCTTATCATAGTATGAGAATACTTCTGTCTTATTAACAGCTGCTGAAACTGTACTAGCAGTAACAGTAGCAGACATATTAGCCTTAATACCTACACCTGTAAGAGTAGCAACTTTTTCACCCTTTGCATTCTTGATATAGAATGTAGTTGCTGTAGTTGAATCTACTTCTACAGAGAAATTAGCCTTTGCGTCACTACCATTTAACTGTACAGATACCTTCTGTGCTCCATTAACTGTAGTAGAAGAAATTGTAATCCCTTGATCACGCATTGCTTTTGCAAGTGCATTTTGATCTGCAGAAGAAACTGTCTTTTCAAACGCCACAGTACCTGCTGTTGCAGTTGATGCCGTATCAGATGTCATTTTAACAGTTGCAGCTGCTTCAGCTGTACCACCTGTCGTTCCACCTAACGCATATGCATATGTATACTTCTTAGTCTTAGCATCTGCATGTGGGTCACCCTTTAACAGGTATGTTTCATTGAACTTTGTTGTTTCAGCAACACGGTCGATTTCTGTAGATAACTGATCGATTTCATCCTGGATGTATGCACGATCGTCTTCAGAGTTTGTACCGTTAGCTGCCTTAACTGCTAATTCGTTCATTCTCTGTAACATATCATGAACTTCTGTAAGAGCACCTTCAGCTGTCTGTACTGCTGAGATACCATCTTCTGCGTTAAGAGAAGCCTGTGTCAAACCACGAATCTGCTTTCTCATCTTTTCAGAAATAGCAAGTCCTGCTGCGTCATCTGCTGCACGGTTTACTTTATAACCAGAAGACAACTTCTCTGTAGACTTAGATAATGTACCCTGAGTGATACCTAACATTCTGTTTGAGTTCATAGCTGATAAATTGTGCTGTACTACCATAAATTTTACCTCCTTGTGTTAACCGGCTCGTTTCCCGAATCGGTTTTCGTCATGGGAAAATCCTTTTCCCCACCATAGTTCCTTATTCAGTTTTATAATCGTCGCGTGGTGAGTATCTTTGGTCACGCTTAAGATTCTATATACCGGATACCTACTGATATCGAAACATATATATGCGTCTGTATCTCTACTTATCCGGTTTAATAATCCGAGAAGCCCTATCCCAAGGTTGGCGCGCCTGCTTTTTTGAGGATTCAGGCTCCACGGTTATTAACGATTTGTAGATTTCCTTCCGCTTAAATGTTTATCCTCTCATAAGATTTTCCCTCCCCAGAGAATTTCTTTATTCTGATAAACATAACCCTTTTGATGTCGAATTTAATTATTTTCTAATTCCTTATGAAGCAGCTTGTATGTAACGGTCTGTACCAAAATGTTGTATTTGATTGCCGCTTGCAATATATATATCGGCGAGTTCTTATAATACTTTATAGCTTATTTAAAATTTTTTTCATTTTTTTGATAATTAGAACTCTTTTGATTTATATTCTATTTATCGGCATGAATGGCTTATAACTTTATATTCATAAACACATTATCTTTATCTTCTTGTTCAATGCATAAATATCTTCTTGTTATTTTATAAGAAGAATGATTGTAAATGTCCATCAACATCGCTGGTGGAACTCCTTGCTTCCACGCAAAGTATCCAAAGGTCTTGCGAAGTGAATGGCAACTGACATATTCATCAAGTCCTGCCGCCGATGCTGCTTCCTTTATGATTCGATACGCCTGGACACGATCAATTGGCATTCCTGTATTCTTTCTTCCTATAAATATATATTCTTTCGGTTCAGGTATTTTTTGATGATAGGCATCTGAATTGATTAAAAGCTTCAATGCCTCTATGACTGATTGATTAAGAGCAATAACAGTTCTTTTCCCTGTCTTTTTCTCCGTAATATAGATATGATTATGAAAACGATTCTTACTATAATGATAAACATCTTTCCAAGTAAGACTCAATATATCGCTAATTCTAAGAGCTGTGTTCAGCCCTATAATAATTAATAGGTAGTTGCGATATTCCTCTTTTTTCAAATAATAATTCTTAATTGTCTCTAAATCCGTTTTGTCTTTGATTGGTTTTGTAGTGCTCATATTGACCTCCTGTTGCTTCTATAAATATATGTACAACAAAATAGCACAGGAGCAGAAAATAAGTAGGGTAACCGTAGTATTCTTTTGTAAAATTATATTTTATATTCCTTAAATAACTTTTCTTGATATGTTGAATCTTTAGCAGCTTTCATTAAATCGTCAGTTCTCCCATCTTCCATAAGGAGAATAATTAACTTATTAATACGCTCGCTTGCTTCCTCACGTCCCTCTTGATATACGTTTTTCAAATGTTGTTTCTCATCATACTCGGTTAATAACATATGAAATACCTCACTCTTATTCTTCTCAAGAATATCACTCAGAACACCCTTTTTGATACATTCATCCATTGCTTTCTTGATTGCAGTCTCTAAACCATATCCTTTATCCAGATTCTGGTTCACTTCTGCAATAAAATAGGAATAGTCCCAAAGGCGCTTACAGCTTTCCATCAATTTTTGATTATGCCCAAGATTGATATTTATCATTCTCGCCCGGCATTCTAATGCAGGTTCTGGATTCTTCGACCTGAATGCATCTGAAAGTTTTAGAATACGCTCATCCGGTTGATTATCCCTGCCATTGTAGAACACGATATATTGTGGTTCCGGCAAGTCGACTAATCGGTAATTGTAGATGTCCAGCTTATTCTTCTTGATATACGATTCATATAGTCTTGCAAAATACATCAAACCGCGTATGGGCATATTGGCATTAAAGGTGGATTGGTGTTCATACAGATTCAATGTAGCAGAGACAATAAAAGACAAATCATTTTTCATTGATAAATAAATAACATCATCTAAAGTTGTAATTTCCAAATCATCCGGATTCGAATACGAAGTGTGATTGATTGCGTTATAAAGTGTCAACAAATCCTCCTTCCGTTCAAACACCTTTTGAAAAAGTCTGTCTTTGTACTTGCGATTGATGCGTAATCTGCGCCAAAGTCTGTTGATATTCCATTTTCTTAGTTTCATTTGTACCTCCATTATAATAAAATAGTGATTTTTCCACAATAGAAATAGCGTTTTTTCAATTCTTAAAGGGAATTTTCCTGAGAAATCAGGTTGATATCAGGTTGATATTAGAATAAGGAAATGAACTTTCCTAGATATTCAAAAATGATATTACAAAAAACAAGAATATTTTACATATTCCTAAAAATAAACATAATTATTCTATGTACGACAGAACATTAAAGCTTATATTCCTCAAACAGTTTATTTCGATATACAGAATCATTAATAGCTTTTGCTAAATCATCCATCCTTTTTTCTTCCAACAAAATAGAATATAATTTATTAATACGTTCGCTTGCTTCTTCGCATCCTTCTTGATAAACGTTCTTCAAATGTTGTTTTTCATCATACTCTGTTAATAACATATAAAATACCTCACTCTTATTCTTCTCAAGAATATCACTCAGAACACCCTTTTTGATACATTCATCCATCGCTTTCTTGATTGCAGTCTCTAAGCCATACCCTTTATCCAGATTTTGATTCACTTCCGCAATAAAATAGGAATAGTCCCAAAGTCGCTTACAGCTTTCCATTAATGCAAGATTATGCCCAAGATTGATATTTATCATTCTTGCACGGCATTCCAATGCTGGTTCTGGATTATCCGACTTGAAGGCATCCGAAAGTTTTAGAATCCGTTCATCCGGCTGATTATCCCTACCATTATAGAACACGATATATTGCGGTTCCGGCAAGTCTACTAATCGGTAATTGTAGATGTCCAGCTTATTCTTCTTGATATACGCTTCATATAACCTTGCAAAGTATATAAGACCACGTATGGGCATATTTGCATTAAAGGTGGATTGGTGTTCGTACAGATTCAATGCCGCAGAGACAATAAAAGACAAATCATTTTTCATTGATAAATAGATAACATCATCTAAAATTGTAATTTCCAAATCATCCGGATTCGAATACGAAGTGTGATTGATTGCGTTATAAAGTGTCAACAAATCCTCCTTCCGTTCAAACACCTTTTGAAAAAGTCTGTCTTTGTACTTGCGATTGATGCGTAATCTGCGCCAAAGTCTGTTGATATTCCATTTTCTTAGTTTCATTTGTACCTCCATTATAATAAAATAGTGATTTTTCCACAATAGAAATAGCGTTTTTTCAATTCTTAAAGGGAATTATCCTGAGAAATCAGGTTGATAATAGAAAATGATATTTCCTAGAACAATTCATACTTTAGCACAGTTCAAATTACATGTCTACTCAACTGTAAAAAATAGGTTGTTTTTTAAGAATAGTTTATAATTTGTCGTTTTTTCTCCTTAAAAACCTATCAAATACAACATTTTGGTACAAAATGTTACATTCGTTAATAGCCGCAAAGCCCCTGTTCTACAAAAGCAGGCGCGCCAACCTTGGACTAGGGCTTTCGGATTATTAAATAAATCATAAGCGTGACCAAAAGATACTCACCACGCGACGATTATAAAACTGAATAAGGAACTATGGTGGGGAAAAGGATTTTCCCATGTCGAACACAAGGAGGTAAATTTATGGTAGTACAGCACAATCTTTCCGCAATGAACGCAAACAGAATGTTAGGTA
>CAYUKO010000083.1:0-17454 GCA_964445375.1 uncultured Roseburia sp. | reverse complement strand
ATCTATTTCTTTTAAAAAGTAATTAAAATTATATGTTCCATCCAGATACAATGGCATCTTTTCTGTAAAAAAGCTGTTATAGATTTCCGGTTCCCATTGTAACTGGAAATTCGGAAAATATCTTTGTACACTATTAATAGCTTCTTTATATTCTTTCTCTACCAAAGTACTAGCTTCTTGCTCCATATACTCCTGCATTTCTTTTTGACTGACAGCAGCTCTATATTTCAGGAATTCAACAGCTCCTTTTGTTACCTCATCACTATAACCACTTACAATTGCCCAAGCAGACATACGTGCTGAACCCATCATTGCATTTCCGGGAAAAGTTGCAAATCCTGTCCTTTGCTTTACATCCTCTTCCATTTCTTTCATCATCCAATATCCATTCGCAATCATTGCAACCTCACCACTATAAAATCTTTGTGATGCCGTTGTAAAATCAATTTCCAGCGCATCACGATACGTGTATTTATACATTCTGCTCATCATATACAACAATTTACGCATGCTATCATTATTATAAGAATCCGGAAATGACTGATTTAAAAATTCTTCTCCGTCCTTATCTGATGTCATATAAGCAGTTGCTACAAGCATCGATGACCAATAAGAGCCTGCTCCATGCATTGCAAACGGTGTAATTCCTTCTTTTTGTAAAATATCAAGGCACTGCAAAAAGCCTTGCCATGTACTCGGAAAACTTTCAATACCTGCTTTTTCAAATAATTCTTTATTATAGAAAATACCTGCTGATGAATGTATCGGATTGCCTAAAGGGGACAGATAGATTCCACCATCCTCTTCCCGGCATTCTTCTAACATAGTATTGCTAATACATTCTCTCCACTCTTCCGATTGTTCTATAAAAGGAGCTAAATCAACAAAACGGTTATTTGCTATACAAAGTTCATAAAAATTCCTATCAAAGCAGGCATCTGTAATAATGGCTGGTAACTGCTCTAAAGCATTTAAGGTTTTAATCTTTTCCCGATATCCACTGGCAGTATCTGTCATCCACTCCACATCTACATAGTATTTACCTTCATAAAGACGATTAAAATCTTCAACCATATCTCTGTATTCACCAATATTATTTTCTGGATTTACTCGAAAAATTACTGGTATTACAACCGGCTCTGTACTGGTTTGTGTTTCTAATGTTTCATTCACACTGCAACCATTTAGTAACAGCATAACCAGAATAAAATATATCATAACTCTTGTTTTGATGTTCTTTTTATTTTTCACACCACTTTCTCCCCTGCATGCAATCATTACTAATCCAATCTTTCTCTATCCATTTCTATGATGCAGCTCATCCACTCATCCGACATTATATAATATAATCTGCTACTCTCTCCATATTGTAACTTTAGTCGTCTGACCACATTTAATATACCATAGCCACCTTTTTGTTTCTCAGATTCTGCTACTTTTTCTTCTGTTGCTCTTTCTTCTATATCTGTCAGTTTTTTTATTTTCTCTTTATCAAAGTTACCATTATTTCGTACTTCAAAAATCAATTTATTATTTTTCGTGTAAACAGATATCTCTATCTGCCCACCTTCTTCCATGTTTTCGAAGCTATGTTTAATACAGTTTTCAACGATTGGCTGCATAATCAGCTTAATAATTCTTATAGATTCCAGCTCTCTTTCGCATTGGATATGGTATTCGAATAAATTATCATTTCGAATTTTCTGTATTTCCATATATGCAGCTACATGCCGCAGCTCATCCTCGATCGTAATTTTTTCCGCACCATTACTCAATGTTACTCTTAAATATGTTGTAAGTGACTCAATCATATGCATGATCATCGTTTGTTTATTGATTCGAGCCAGCATATATATGTTATCTAATGTGTTATATAAAAAATGCGGGTGTATCTGGTATAGCAATGACTTCATTTCACTTTCATGTAATTCCTGCTCTGTTTCACGAACCTCCTGCATTAAATTATCAATCAATTCCAACATCTTATTATAGGAATTGCCAATCTCATCCAACTCCGTTCCAGTCTGAATTACAATCCGATCAGACATACTTTCTTTGCTAAAATGAGTCATTTTATCATCAATATAACGAATCGGATTTGAAATCTTATTAGATAAATAAATACTTATTATAATCGCCAGAATAAAAGCCAAAACAGCAATAACCAAAATCATGAACATGATTTCTCTCGACATTTTGGCTATTCTCGCTGCTGGAACAAAGGATGCTATTATATAACCACTCGCTTCATGTTTTTTTGCGCACAATAAACCATCTTTCATATATATACAATAATTATCCTGCACTTTAGCAACTTCTGAACTCAGTTCTTTCAATATCTTGTTTTGAATATCGATATCGTATTGCTCATCCCCCTCAAATGTATGGCAACATATCTCATTTTTATCGCTAATTAACATGAAAAAGGGCGTTCTATCTTCTATCTGAGACAATAACTGGTCAAAGAAATCATCCTGTAGTCTAAAATAAACTACTCCGGGATCCGCAAGTATATCCATATTACGGACATATCGTCCCACAAACATTGCTTTATCACCATTCCCAAAGAGAACATCAGATTCCCAAAGCAGTCTCGTAGTAGAATATCTCTCACCTAATCCAGAATATAAGGCACTGTTATAAATATCTTCTGCTTTTAAATGTACCGTTTTCTGAGAATACATATTACCTTTGTTGTCCATATAAAGGTAATATGATAATGTATTATCATGAATTAGTGAAAGTGACTTTCGAAGCATATCGGCATTATAAGAATCCATTTTTTGATTGGTAAGACTTTTTTGTACATAAGGATCCGTAATGACTTGTTCTGTCACTGCATTTAATTCGTGATAAAGTTTATCAAATGCATGGTATACATTTTCCGTAATACTGCTATATTGACTCACCGTACTTTCTTTTACATTTTTATTTACTATAAATTCTGTACAAATGCATATAAGCGTAATCGTCCCCATCAAAAGTAAGGCCATGTAATAAAAAATCTTCTTTTTTATACCATATAATCCTATTCTTTTTCTCATATCTGATTCCTTTTGTACTCACTTGGCTGCATTCCGATTTCCTGCTTAAACAATTTTGAAAAATAGGAAGGGTTGGATATTCCTACTCTTACACAAATATCATTAATACTATAATCACTTTCCTCCATCAATTGCCTAGCATATTCCAATCTGGTTTTTAACAAATATCTTTTAAAGGACATGTTCATAACTTGCTTAAACAAACGTCCAAAATATACTTGATTTAAAAATACATGTTCTGCTACTGTAGCAATCGATAATTCTTCATCACTCAAATGTTGTCTAATATAATCACATGCTTTTTCTACATAATGATCGAAATGTTTATTTGCATTTTCAGGAACTACATCTTTTCTTTCCTTTATTACAAGTTTAAATAGTTTATATAAAATATCTGCAAGTTTTACATCTGTACATTTTTCTAATGCCTGATAAAAGTCCTGATATCCTTTTTGTACAACTGGCGTCAATCCATATGTTATACCTAATAACAATTCCGTTCTAACAGCTAACTGATGCAAATATACTTTATCTGTTGCTTCATCATCAGGCAAGCTATAGATAAAGCGGATAAAACTCTCTTTCATCTGCGCTTCTTCATTTTTTCTTAATGCTGCAAGAATATCATTTTCAACATCCTTGGAATACTGTCCCATTTCAGAAAGCTCGCTGTTTACTGCATTAACAAGTATTCCGCTTCCCTCTTCATATTCCATATCATATAACTTATTAGATTCTATGTAGGCCTGCTTAATCCCCTGTATGCCTTGATAATTTCCGCTAACTGCACATATCCATTCCACATCTAACTCTTCTTGTATTCGTTGAAGAATGTATTTTATTTCCAGATTTTTCTTGCTCTGCTTGTTATCAATCAAATATATTCTGCTCTCATCAGCCTGATCTATATGCCATATCTGGTATTCCTCTTTCAATCGCTTTTCGAGCGCAGAAAAAAGTTCCTTCTTCTTCATACAAAAATCATTTTGTTCTTCTATTTTATATAAAATATCTAGATCTATCTTTAAAGCACAATAAAAATGTTCCTCGGAAATTCCATTCTCTAAGCCTTCTACGGATTGTCTCAATTCTTCGCATGAAATCATATTCTGCAGAAAACGTTCCAGCATAAATTGTGTATAATTCTGCTTATCTACATCCATGAATTTTTTCCATTTATTCTGTTCTTTTTTATTTGCTTTTTCCTGTCTACATTGCGTGGCAATATTCGAAAATGTCTGATACAACTCTTTTTCTTCAATAGGCTTTACCAAATAAGTAAATGCTCCATATTCACATGCTTTTTGTGCATAACTAAAATCCTTATATGCACTCAACACAACAAATTTTACCTCTGGCATTACCTTCTTGCTTTCTTCCATTAGCTTCAATCCATCCATCTTTTTCATACATATATCTGTTAAAACAACGTCTGGCTTACAAGCTATCATTTTTTGCAATGCTTCCTCACCATTTTGCGCAGAAGCAATTACCTCAAACCCCATATCTTCCCAGTTATAAGTTTCTATCAAACCTCTCAATATAATTTTTTCATCATCCACGATCATTAATTTCTGTAACTCCATATCCCCATACCTTTTCACTTATTCCTATGTAATTTGAGCGCATATCCCAATTATACTTCATTATGTTAACATTCACAACCTTTGCCAAACTGCTGATAAATCAAACACAACCGCTTATATTTCGCTATCACCACGTTACAGCTTCTAACATGCTGAAAGGATGCCTTAAAGCATCCTTTTTATCATTTTCATTATTCATTTTATTTTGCAAGATTGGCAAACTGTGTATAATCCGGCAGCCATGCAAGATTAACCGTACCGATTGCACCGTTTCTTTGCTTTGCAATGATAATTTCAGCTACATTCTTAAGTTCGGTATCTTTGTTATAGTAATCGTCTCGGTATATGAACATAACCACGTCGGCATCCTGCTCAATCGCTCCTGATTCTCGAAGGTCAGAAAGCATCGGTCTGTGATCCGGACGCTGTTCTACTGCTCGCGATAACTGTGATAATGCAATAACCGGAACATGAAGCTCTCTTGCCAAAGCCTTTAAGCCTCGTGAAATATCTGAAATTTCCTGCTGTCTGGATTCTGATTTGCCAGAACCTGTCATCAACTGCAAATAGTCAATAATAATCATCTGCAAATCATATTCTAACTTGAATTTACGGCATTTTGAACGCAGTTCACCAAGACTGATACCAGGCGTATCATCAATCAAAAGATTGGAACGACCAATAACATCTGCACTTTCAATTAAACGCTCCCACTCATCATCCTTCATATTACCAGTTCTGATGGAATGGGAATTTACTTTGGATTCCAGAGCCAGCAAACGATTTACGAGCTGCTCCTTCGACATTTCCAATGAAAAGATAGCAACTGCCTTATTATCACGAAAAGCTACATGCTCTGCAATATTTAAGACAAACGCCGTCTTACCCATAGAAGGTCTTGCCGCCACCAGAATCAAGTCAGAAGGCTGAAAACCTGCCGTTTTATAATCAAGATCAAGAAAGCCTGATGCAATACCGGTAACTGCACCTTTTTGCTTTGATGCTTCTTCAATCATGTTCATCGCATTCATAACAACTTGTCTGATTGGTACAAAGTCACCACTGTTTCTCTTCTGAGCAATCTCGAAAACCTTTTTCTCCGTTTCCTCCAATAGCGTTTCCAATGATTCCTTCTGCGAATAACAATTATTGGCAATCTCTTCATTTACACGGATCAACTTACGAAGTACTGATTTCTCTGCAACGATACTTGCATAATACTTAATATTTGCAGAAGTTGGAACCGTAGTAATAATATCTCTGATATATTCCAGACTATAAATCTCTGGTGGTACACCCTTTTCCTTTAAACGGTCCTGCAACGTAATCAGGTCTACCGGTCTCCCCTCATCATTCAGTTCAACCATCGTATCAAAGAGAATCCCATACTGCTTACCATAGAAATCATCCGAATTAATCTGTTCGCTTGCAATCGTAATGGCTTCCTTATCCATCAGCATCGCACCAATAACAGACTGTTCTGCTTCTATACTATGGGGTAACACTCTCTTTAATATCGCCTCATCCATTTCAGGCATATTTAAGCCTCCTCAACCTTTACACGAAGCTTCACGCTTACCTTTGGATGGAGCTTTACTGTCACTTCATGTGTTCCAACAGACTTGATTGCATCCTGCATCTGAATCTTTTTCTTATCGATTTCCTTACCATACTGGTCAGAAACAGCCTTAGCAATTTCTTTTGAAGAAATAGAACCAAAGGTCTTTCCGCCCTCACCGGACTTAATGCTTACCTTTACTAACATCTCTTCTACTTCTTTTCCAAGTGCAACAGCAGCATCATACTGCTCCTTTGCAACCTTTTCTTCATTTGCCTTCTGAAGCTTTAAATTGTTCATATTGGCGTTATTGGCTTCTACGCCTAATTTCTTAGGAATGATAAAGTTTCTTGCGTAGCCTTCGCTTAAATCTACTAAATCTCCCTTTTTTCCTACTGATTTTACATCCTGTAATAAAATAATCTTCATTATATTGCACCCTCTTGTAGCATTGTATTAATTGTGTCTTTTATAATTGATATTGCCTCTGTCTGCGATACATTCTCAAGCTGCGCCCCCGCGATATTCATATGGCCGCCTCCTCCGAGACGTTCCATAATAATCTGGACATTCACCTCATCAATGGATCTTGCAGAGATATAAATCTGATTTTGATAATTGGTTATAACAAAGCTTGCCTTGATTCCGTTGATATTCAGCAACTCATTTGCTGCCTGTGCACCAACGACAGTTGGACTTGCAAGCCCTTCTGACGGACATATGGAAATGGCATATGCATTCTTATAAATCTCAGCATCTCCAACCGTCTCAGCTTTTGCCTTATATTCTTTGGCATCATCACGAAGCATTTTACGCACTCTGGTAACATCAGCACCGCATCTTCTTAAAAATGCAGCAGCTTCGAACGTTCTGACACCTGTTTTTGTCGTAAAGTTGTTGGTATCAATGATAATACCGGAATAAAGACAATCCGCCTCATTTGACTTTACCTTAACCTCTTCACCGACATATTGTAAGATTTCGGCAACCATTTCACATGCACTTGACGCATATGGTTCTACATACGACAAGGTTGCATTCTCAATGACCTCTGAACTCTGTCTATGATGATCCAGAACCACTACCGTCCTGCATTCCTTGATTAATTCAGGGCATTCCGTAATACTTGGCCGATTTACATCTACAACGACTAAAACCGTATTATTTCCCGCCAATTCTATTGCCTGAGAACTATTGATGATAAAGTCCTCATCATAGACATTTCTGTCATTAAAAAGCTCTACCAAAGGCTTAATGGAAGTTGTCATATCATTTAAAACTATATGTGCTTTCCTCTCTAATGCCCTTGCAATACATGCAACACCAACCGCTGCACCAAAGCAATCCATATCACCCAGACGATGTCCCATAATAAGAACTCTGTCTTTACTGGTAATGATTTCCTGCAAAGCATGCGCTTTTACTCTCGCTTTTACTCGTGTATTCTTCTCAACCTGCTGGCTCTTACCACCATAATATACAATCGACTGTGGTGTCTTTACAACAGCCTGATCACCACCACGGCCTAATGCAAGGTCAATCGCTGTTCTTGCAAATTCACAGTTCTGTGCATAAGTCGGCGCATCATGTCCCATACCAATACTGACTGTTACTGCCATTTCGTTACCGATATTAACGGTCTTTACATCCTCCAGTAAGTCGAATCTGCATTCCTTGAGACTTGCAAGAGACTGCTTTCGCATAACAACGAAATACTTGTCTTTTTCCACCTTTCTCACGATTCCATCAAGAGAAGAAATGTACTTATTGATCTTACGATCAATTAATGCGATCAGCAGCGAACGTCTTACTTCCTCAACACTTGCCAACGCTTCATCATAATTATCCAGATAGATATAGCCCACTACGATACTTTGTGAATCAATTTCTCTTAATGCAAGCTTTAATGCCGTTTCATCAAAAAGATAGCCAGCAATCAGATACCCTTCATAATCATCATTCTGGAAGATATCACTGTTATCAAGAACCTCCTGAATGGAAATCTTCTTAAGCTTCATAAGATATTCATGATCTTCAAAAGCAAGTTCAAACTCCGTCTGCTGTTCAAACTGTAATTTTTCCTTTGTTATGCTGGGAAACAGTGTGGTTATGGATTTGCGGTAGCCTTTTTCCTTATGTACCACATTCTCAAATGCGATATTCGTCCAAATGATCTTACCTGCATCATCCATCAGTACATGCGGCAGTTCCAGATCGCGAAGTAATCTCCGCTGAATCTGCCCGTACTGGGTTGCAAAGCTGACAAACTCGTTCATAATAATTGGTTTATTATGATACAACAGAATCAGCATTGCAACAAAATAAATCACCAAAAAAAAGCTGACAATAGTACCGGATCTGATATCCAAGAAATATATCCCTACATTAACCCCTGCAAGCACAATACCTAAAATGATAGCTGTCTGCAGATAGGCTTTCAATCTACCCTTTAATTTAATTCTTTGCTTCATGCATAATACCCTCTTTGGATTGTTCAAATAATCACGAAAATAGATACATTCACATAAATTAAGTATATCATTAATTGAACTAAAGTTCTATATAAGATTTTACTTCTTGGATATCAAAGTTATTCCTCTAAGAAAAATCTGCATATATAGCTACCAATTGCTTTAATATTTCTACAATCTTCTCCATATCCTCGATGCATGCAAACTCATTTCTTCCATGATGCCCCTCTGAACCTACATTAACCCCTGCAAGCACAATACCTAAAATGATAGCTGTCTGCAGATAGGCTTTCAATCTACCCTTTAATTTAATTCTTTGCTTCATGCATAATACCCTCTTTGGATTGTTCAAATAATCACGAAAATAGATACATTCACATAAATTAAGTATATCATTAATTGAACTAAAGTTCTATATAAGATTTTACTTCTTGGATATCAAAGTTATTCCTCTAAGAAAAATCTGCATATATAGCTACCAATTGCTTTAATATTTCTACAATCTTCTCCATATCCTCGATGCATGCAAACTCATTTCTTCCATGATGCCCCTCTGAACCTGTACAAAGATTGGGACAAAGTAATCCGTCAAAAGAAAGTCTTGCGCCATCTGTTCCACCTCTGATTGGTGATACCTTTGGTGTCACGCCTTCACGTATCATTGCCTGTTTTGCATGTTCCACCAAATGCATCTCTTTTTCAATCATTTCCTTCATATTGTGATAGGAATCTTTGATTTCTACATGAAACAGCTCTTCTCCATAGCTTTCATTCAAATCCTTTGCAATCTGCGCAAAAACAGTCTTACGTTTCTCAAATATTTCCCGATCATGGTCGCGAATGATAAAATCAGCAACAGCCTCTTCTACAGTGCCCTTAATATCGGTAATATGATAAAATCCCTCATACCCTTCGGTAGCTTCCGGACATTCACCTTCTGGAAGTTTTGCTGTAAACTCTGCAACAAGCTTGATAGCATTTCGCATAATGTTCTTAGCATAACCCGGATGAACGCTCTTTCCCTGTACAGTCAATCTTGCACCTGCCGCATGAAAACATTCATAACTCATATCGCCAAGTTCTCCGCCATCTACCGTATATGCATAATCTGCACCAAATCCTTTGATGTCAAAGAATTCTACGCCATTTCCCACCTCTTCATCCGGGGTAAAACCAATACAGATTTTTCCATGCTTAACCTCCGGATGTGTCAGAAAATACTCTGCCATAGTCATAATCTCTGCAACACCAGCCTTATCATCACCACCAAGAAGCGTATTTCCATCCGTTACAATCAGTGACTTCCCTTTGCAATCCTTAAGCATTGGAAATTCTGATACACGTGTTATAATATGCTTCTCTTCATTTAAGACAATATCTTCTCCATCATAATTTTCGATGATTCTAGGATTTACATTCTCACCACTGACAGCTTCCGAAGTATCCATATGCGCGATAAAACCAATGGCTGGAACTTCCTTGTCCTGATTGGATGGAATCACTGCATACACATAACTGCGTTCTTCATCGTATCGTACCTCAGACGCTCCCATATCCTTTAATTCCTGATAAAGAAGCTTTGCCAGATCACGCTGCTTCTCTGTTGATGGTACATGGTCTGAGAACTCCTCTCTGGACTGTGTATCAATCTTTACATATCGTAAAAAATTCTCTGTAACCTTTGAAAGACTCATCGTGTAACCTCCTTAACCTAACATATAGCATGCGCACAAACTTATTATTGGGTAGGAACTCCCTATCAAATAATAAAAAGACCGCCATTACATCATGTAATGACGGTCTCAACGCCAATCCCGTCTTTACTTTTGTAATACGGGGAAAATCCAAATTAATCGATTGTGTATGGCATAAGAGCTACGTGACGTGCTCTCTTGATAGCTACTGTAAGAGCTCTCTGATGCTTTGCACAGTTTCCTGTGATTCTTCTAGGAAGAATCTTTCCTCTTTCAGATACGTATCTCTTTAACTTTGCTGTGTCTTTGTAATCAATTACATTGTCCTTGCCACAAAATACACAAACTTTTTTTCTTCTACGGATTCCGCCTCTTCTCATCTTTGGAGAATCAGCTTTTTCAGTTTTATTAAAAGCCATGGTAAAGCCTCCTATCTTTCTATGCGGATTCATTCAAATCCTTAGTTAAATGGTAATTCTTCATCAATTCCATCAGGAATATTCATGAAGCCATCTCCGGCTGCCATTGGAGCAGCGGAAAAGTTATTTGCAGGAGCGCCATAGTTATTCTCGTTAGAACCACTATTGCTATTCTTGCTTTCTGCAAATTCCTGTTCTTCAACAACAACTTCTGTGGTATAAACTTTTACACCATCCTTATTGGTATAGCTACCAGTCTGGATACGGCCTGTAACAGCAATCTTTGTACCTTTACGGAAATATCTCTCCGCAAACTCACCTGCCTTACCGAATGCAACACAGGAAATAAAATCTGCTGTATTCTCATCACCGTTACGGTTAAATCTTCTATCAACCGCAAGTGTATATCTTGCAATTGCCATCTGGTTCTCACCCTGTGTATATCTTACCTCAGGATCTCTCGTTAAACGCCCCATTAAAATTGCTTTATTCATAGTAAGTTCTCCCACTTCGTCTGCGTTTCTACGCAGTACCTATTCTATTTCTCGTCCTGTTTAACGACTAAATATCTTACAACATTTTCCATAAGGCGAACTCTTGATTCGATCTCTGCTGGAACTGTTGACTGACCTTCAAACTGAATGAAATAATAGAAAGCTTCTCTCATCTTCTGAACTTCGTAAGCTAATCTCTTCTTGCCCCACTCATCTACGTTTGTAATTGTACCACCATGCTTTGTGATGATCTCTTTTACTTTCTCGATGGTAGCTGCTCTTTCATCGTCTTCGATCTTAGCGCTAACAACAACGGCTAATTCATATTTGTTCATCTTGTTACCTCCTTTTGGTCTCTGGCCTCTTCTTTCAAAGAAGCAAGGATTTATATATCACGAAAACAAATGATACCATATTTTATCTTTATTTTCAAGCTTTTTTGCGCAAATCCCTGGTGTTTTTTTCTACTAGTTTACGCGCAATCATAATCTGATGTCCGCAGCCCGAACACTTTAAGCGAAAATCTGCCCCAACACGCAGAATCTCCCATTCATTGCTTCCACATGGATGTTGCTTCTTCAACTTGACAACATCTCCTACTTCATATTCATACGCCATGTTATATCATGCCTTTCTTCCTATTTCTTCTACCATTTTCAAAATCTGATAAGGCACATTCCTATCAAATCTCCAATTTAGAGAACACCTCACCAATACTGTCTGTGATCACCAGATTCGCCATACTGTCCCTTGGTGTCGGTGTCTTATTAATCAGTACAAGCTTATCTCCACGATAATAATCAATCAGTCCGGCTGCCGGATATACAGCAAGTGAAGTTCCACCAATAATCAGCATATCCGCCTCCTGTATTGCCCTGACAGAATTCTGTAGTGTCTGCTGATCAAGCCCTTCTTCATATAGCACAACGTCCGGCTTCACTCTTCCACCACACTCACATAATGGAACATCCCTGGAATCAAGAATAAACTGTGCATCATAAAACTTTCCGCATTTTTCACAATAATTACGAAGCACACTTCCATGCAGCTCATACACACACTTGCTTCCAGCTGCCTGATGAAGCCCGTCAATATTCTGCGTAATCACAGCAGTAAGCTTTCCTGCCTCTTCCAGCTTTGCCAGTGCAAGATGTGCTTTATTGGGCTTAGCATCCAGACAAAGCATCTTATCACGATAGAATTGAAAGAATTCCTTCGTTTTACTCAGATAAAAGGTATGACTCAAAATCGTCTCTGGCGGATAATCATACTTCTGATGATATAAGCCGTCTACACTTCGAAAATCCGGAATTCCGCTTTCCGTAGAAACACCTGCACCACCGAAAAAGACAATACGTTTACTTTCATCCATCATCTGTTGCAGTTTTGCTATTTCTGACATATCTTACCTCCTTTTTACCAGGTCTTATAAGCTATATTCATATCTACTTTTCCCTTGATTCCATCCACAGAACCTTCCTCTGTATACTGCCAGATGCTTACCTCATATGGCATATACATATAATCATCATAAAAAGCATACCATTTTTCATAATTTTCTAATCTTGGCATATCAAGTAGTTTCGTAAAGCATTTTACATTACCATAAATCATTGGTGTATAGCCTGCTTCCTTAATAGCATCACAAAATGCAATACAAATATCGGTACGCTCTTCCTGTGTAAGTGAATTTGCTCTTCCATTACCGCCTACAATCATTTCTACGTCAAAGACTACCGGATATGGCACATCAAAGTTCGCTAGATTCTCGATGACAAAATCTGCTTCTTCTATTGCTTCCTCCACCGTCACTGCCTGTGTAAAGAAATACACGCCCGCTTTTACTCCGGACTCATTCGCACCACGCATATTCTGTTCATAATACTCATCCAAAACAATCTTTCCGGATTCATAACCGCGAAGTCCAAGACGAATAAATGCATATTCCACACCATCTGCCTGCACCTTAGCCCAGTCTATCTCACCTTGATACTTCGATACATCAATTCCTTTATGTGAAACTACCGTACCATTTTCTACATATTCCATTTCCCCGTTATCATTCATACGGAAGTTCTCATTCTTTAAATTATGTTTCTTAACTGAATCAAGCACTGGTGCAAACACGTATGCCTTTTCATCATAATATATGAGATTTTCCGGGAAAAACTCTCGAAGCATCGTAAGTGGTCCACCATTCTGAGCCGTTACAAGCTCTTTCATTTTCTCCTTCAGCGAACTTTCAACCTCTGCCTCCTTGTTTGCAAGAAGCTGTTCCATACTCTCATTCGTAATGGCACTTGTTTCCTGAGAAATGACTTCCTGCGTCTGTGTTTCCTTCAGTACAGCATTCTCACTCATAACTGTCTGTACTTCCTCACGTTCTTTATAATACAGCGCTGCAAATACTCCACACGCAACAAGTGAAGTTGCCGAAACTAACGCCATAACTACATTTAAAATATATCCTGTTCTTTCTCTGTTCCCCTTCATCCTTCACCTTCTCCAAGTTCTTCTGTTTCTGCATATAATTCATTCTACACTATCCCTATTGCATTTGCAAAGGATTCTGGTTATGATGCCAAAAAGTCCCTTTGCCGAATAAATTCAGCAAAGAGACCTCTTCATAGCTTTTATTCCCTTACCATTTTCCATAAGAGCAGGTATTGGTTGTGATTGCTGCTCTTAATTCTACAAAGCAGCCACATGCCCTGCACATTCCCTCCTGAAGGTAATCACATTCCTTACAGACTGCAAGACGCTCTTCATAAAGAGACGCCGGAGCCTTAATATCTTCCGCAATTCGGGCAATATAATCATGTAGATTTGCAAAATACTGGTCTTCATCCATCTCACGAAGCAAGCATTTATAACATCGCTTTCGTGGTGTCGTCATTTCTTGTTCGTTCTTATCCTGTTCCATAGATTATCCCTAACATGACATTCTTTATCTTACACGGAACTGAATCACGCTGCATGCCGGAAGTTCAAACCGGATCCCCTTTTCCGTTATGGTAAATGCCTTAAATTCCTCTTCCTTAACACGATTCGGGTTCTCAAAGGTATTATAAGCCTGCATTTCATTTGTAAGAATAGATGCTGTCACTTCTTTTGGCTTACACTCTGCAAAAACAACTTCCATAGCTTCACTTTCCTTAACAGAAAGATTATTCAGCGTAATTGTCATCACACCGTCCTGATCTACCGATACAGATTCCTGTAAATTCGGAATCATAAACTCCTTCTCTTCACCAATTGTCTTAATACCATCCAAATAGCTTTCCACAAGCTCTGCACCCTGATGGTATTTATACATGTGGAATACATGATAGGTTGGAGTTAATAACATCTTTGGTCCATCCGTAAGAATCACTGCCTGCAATACATTAATTAACTGCGCAATATTTGCCATTTTCACACGGTCGCAATGCTTATTGAATATATTCAGTGAAAGACCTGCTACAAGAGCATCACGCATAGTGCTTTGCTGATACAAAAATCCAGGATTGGTTCCCGGTTCACAGGTAAACCATGTTCCCCACTCATCACAGATTAAACCAATCTTCTTATCAGGGTCATACTTATCCATAATAGCCGTATGCTTATTGATCAATGTTTCAATATAAAGTGCTTTGGCAAGTGTCTTATACCATGCCTTATCATCAAATTCCGTTGCGCTTCCTTTGATGTCCCATCCTTCCGGATGAACATAATAATGCATGGAAAGTCCATCCATAAATCCATGAACATGCTCTGGTGCATTCTCAAAGCATGTTTTAAGAACCTGTTCCGTCCAATAGGTATCATCCACATTCGGTCCGCCGCATATCTTAAAAATCGGCTGCTCATGATTATAGTTTCTTACATATGTCTGATACTGTCTATAGAGATTTGCATAATGAGAAGGTGTCATATTTCCACCACAGCCCCAATTTTCATTACCCACTCCAAAGTAATCTACTTTCCATGGCTTTTCATGACCATTCTGCTTACGAAGCTCTGCCATCGGAGAAACTCCATCAAAGGTCATATATTCTACCCACTCAGACATTTCCTGTACGGTGCCACTTCCCACATTACCATTGATATATGTCTTGCATCCAATCTGTTCACAAAGTTCAAAGAACTCGTGCGTACCAAAACTATTATCCTCTGTCACACCACCCCAATGTGTATTAATCATCTTCTTTCTGTTTTCCTTTGGTCCAATACCATCTTTCCAATGATATTCGTCAGCAAAACATCCACCCGGCCAACGAAGTACCGGCAGCTTCATTTCACGTAAAGCAGCTACCACATCATTTCTCATACCATTGGTATTTGGAATCTCTGAATTCTCACCTACATATAACCCTTCATAAATACATCTTCCAAGATGCTCAGAAAAGTTTCCATACAGTTCCTCATTAATATGTCCCTTCCTATTCTTCTCATTAATATACAGTTTTGCCATTTTTCCCTCTTTCTGTGTTATTCACACATTCTTACAATTTTTATAAATCCTTTACTGTAATAAACGCTCTATTTGTTTTATTATTTTGTAAAGTATTTTAGTTATATCTAAATTATAATAAGTATTTATAGATTTGCAAGCCATTTTTCCTGTTTCTTACTTTTTTGTACATCTTATCTAGTTTCTACGAAAAAAGTTATCGAAATTGCTTATATGCATGCTCAAAAATGAAAACGAATTATGAAACACAAAAAGCACTTTAAATGTTAAGTCGCCTTTACTAACATTCAAAGTGCCTTCTAAACTGTTTTTTATCCATGATGCTTTGTTATATGTTCTTTCATTTCTTTTCTGAACATATCTTTTCATTAAATAACACGAATCAACTCGTATTCCTGATTTACAATTAAAACATCTGCCTTTTTTCCGACTGTCAAAGAACCAACAGTATCATAAATACCAATGCTTTTTGCTGGGTTCATTGTCGCTGCTGCTATCGCAGTCTCAGGTGGTATTCCAAACGATATAGCTGTCAACATACAATCAAACAAGTTGGTTACGGAACCTGCAATAGTTCCATCCTGTAATGTTGCAATCTTTCCTGCAACCGTTACCTCCTGCCCTCCCAATTCATAGGTACCATCTTTTAATCCCGTAGCTCGAATCGAATCACTAATCAATACTATCCGATCCGAAAAAAGCTTAAAAGCTGCTCGAACCATGCTTTCATGAACATGAATTCCATCGCATATGAGTTCTGCCATAACATGTTCCTCTTCCGCAGCCGCTCCAATCAATCCCGGTGCACGATGTTCCATTGGCAGCATCGCATTATATAAATGCGTTACATGATGTGCTCCTGCCTCAATTGCCTTTCGTGAAGTATCATAGTCTGCTGAAGTATGTCCAAGTGAAATAGTGGTCTTATCACTAAGCTTTCTAATAAACTCCATTGCGCCATTCCTATTCGGTGCTATTGTCACTAATCGAATGAGCTCCCCACAGCTCTCATTACATTTTTGAAAAAATTCGACATCCGGTTCTATTATATACTCTTCTGCATGAGCTCCTTTCTTCTTTGCATCAATAAAAGGTCCTTCCATGTTAAGTCCTACAAGAGTTGCCTCTTCTTGGCTGTTTTCTTCCATAGACTTTACTGTTTTTGCTGTTTGAAAGATTTTGTGTAACTGCTCTTTTGGTAATGTCATGGAAGTTGGACAATAAGATGTAATGCCATGCTCACGCTGATAACGAAGAATTTCATGTAATCCCGCTTCATTAGCATCCGAAAAATCATAGCCACAAGCTCCATGACTATGAATATCAATAAGACCTGGAATCACATAGCATCCCGAAGCATCAATTACTGTCTTATCAGTGACCTGACTAGCATCTGATACAATTATTCCATGCTCTATATACAAATCTTTCATAGTAAATTTTCTGTCTTCACAAAAAATCCATCCATTATGAATAATCATAATCTTATCTCCTTATCATGATTGCAACATGTTCAAGTGCTTTCATGTACTCATAAACGGCTACTTAATAAAAACTTTCTGTCATATATAACAAAAAACCTCAAATAATATTTGAGGTTTTCTAAGAGGCGACAATCGGATTTGAACCGATGATAAGGGTGTTGCAGACCCGTGCCTTACCACTTGGCTATGTCGCCAGATGACTCCTACGGGAATCGAACCCGTGTTACCGCCGTGAAAGGGCGATGTCTTAA
>CAYUKO010000082.1:0-17648 GCA_964445375.1 uncultured Roseburia sp. | reverse complement strand
TTCATCTGAGCCTTTTTCTTTTGCTCAGTTTTTTCATATCTTATTTGACACTACCATACAATTTAACTTTCACCTGATTCATATACAATAATCGGTATTTCAATTTCTTCTTGTGTGTAACCAGCATGTACCCCAACAATCTCCGAAGCCTCTTCTTGTGTATTAAATATAGTTAGGTCAGTTACAGCTATTGCAAGGTAATCACCTATCATAGCGTCAACATTTTCATGCGGTATTCCAGTTCCAAATAATTTCGCTTTATAAACTTCTTCTTTGGTTAGTAGGACAAAATCCTTACCGAATTCCTTTTGGAACTCTCGTTCAAATTGTTCCTTTTTACCTTCCTTCACATAAAGATTAAGAGCTCGTGGCTCAATCGAAGGTAATCTTACAAGACATTCCATAATATTCGGATAGTCAGTTATTACGACATTCTTCCCATCAATATGTCCATGGTCGGCAGTGATTATTAAAAGTGTATCCTCCAGATTCCCACTCATTTCTTCGATGGACTTCTCTAAGGCGTCTATCACTGCCCTTGCCTCTTTACTATGGCAACCTCTTTCATGCATCACTGTGTCCGGTTGATTCCAATATGCATAAATGTATTTTTTATCATTTGTTTCACACAGCTTCGCTATCTGATTGCAGATTTCCTCAAAGCTTTTACAAAATGGCGGTACAAAAGGTGTAACATTATATGCTTTAATACCAAATTCATTTATTTTATCGACAACAGATTTATAGCCGCAATATTTCCATGCAACATTTTCGTCTGATGCCGGCTTATCAGTTCCTTGCTCTATATTCAAAAACACAGTAACATTTTTGTCTACTTGCGGATAGTAGCAATCCCAACCTAACCAGGCATGCTCTATAGGTTGCAACCCACTAATTATAGATGTTGTCGCCGCAACAGTTGTTGGCGGAAAAACGGTACCAATGGACTCTATATAATGTTTTCTTAGAAATCCATCTTTACCTGCATGCTCATTTAAAATACTGGTTCCAAGCCCATCCAATAAAAGAACTACCACATTTTTATAGTTTTTAGCGAGCACATCGTCTACAACTGGTATTGTCGTCCCGGTGGCATTACATCCAAAGCTTTTCAATATAGAATTTGCCAATCCCACAATGCTCCTATCATAATTATGTAAGTTAAATTCAATATCCATAACACAACCCCTTTCTCAAATAAAAAGACCACCTATCCTACTAAGATAAGTGGTCAATAGAAAACTTAAAAATACTTATATTTCTGTTTACTCATCTTGGCAGTCCATATATTTGCATACACAATTAAAACCATACACGTTCACACAATGCATAGCATGGTCCATTGAATATGAATATCTGACTGCAAATCTATTCATGAGAAAACTCCTTTCAAAAAATTATTGTGTTAACTGTACTCCTTCAGCCAATACCTGTCAATCCTTTTTTAATAATAAATGATGAAAAAAAGCAATCTCTTTATACGCAGTAATCTGCGCTACTCTCATCTCCAACCGCATCATCTTATCCTGCCAATCTTCACTGTCATGTTTTTCTTGATTCTGCTGTAAATCCCAGAAGGTTCTAATACCAAAGATCTCAGTAATTTTTAGTCCTGGTTCCCAACCCAAAATATCTTCATCATCATAATATCTTATTGCACCAAACTTAGAGGCTGTTGAATTTTCTCCGTCAAGAAGCGCATTGGCCTTTTCAAACTCATCGAGCAAAACCGCCATCTGCATTACTCTTCCGGCTCTATTGTGCTTTGCAATGGACATAACGCCATCCTTCTTTAAAACTCGTGCTAAAGCTTTTACCACATCCTCTTTAGCATCAATGTATTCCAGCACATTGTGACATATAATAAAATCAAAAGTCTCGTCCTCAAACGAAGCCAGAGCATTAGCATCTCCAACAATCTGAGTGTACTCATAGTCTTTCCATGCATTGGAAAGCATTTCCTCAGACGGCTCTATGGCAGTAACCTCATTATTCCCCGCAAAATGATTTGCTGTAATTCCTTCTCCACTGCCAAAATCAAGAATCTTTTTTCCTTCAAGATTCCCTATCTGCTCCCATACAATTTTCTTAAATAATCTCTCCCACGCAGGGAGTTCTGTAATATTATGCATATTTGTCAGTCCCCAATTTTCATATCATCTGAAAAGCTTTCAAAGCCTCCACAATCGCATCCTCTTTCTCCTTAGGACACTGTGGCTGTCTTGCGTTCTCCGACTTAGGCAGATTAAAATTCTCTGCAAGCTCAAGCCCACATTTTCTCTTTACCTGCGCTATATAAAGATTTGAAACCTTCATCCCATCATTATGCTCCGCAACATACTTCTTAATCTTTTCATAGGTAGCCTTTGTCTCAGCAGAAGTACCCTCTAACTCAGCTACATCCACCTCTACATGAATATAATCATCCGGCTTCTGACGGAGTTGGGAAAGAAGAACAACCGTTTCAACATGCACTGTTCCAGGGAATTGATCAATTGCTGTCACTCTTTCCATTCGATATCCACTCTCAAGCAATACTTCCAAATCCCTTGCAAGGCTTGTTGGCTTACAGCTAATGTATACGATTCTATCTACATTATAGTCTATAATCTTCTGTAATGCCTTCGGATGAATTCCATCTCTTGGAGGATCGAGAACGATAAAGTCTGGTTTTTCTGTAATATCATCGATTACCTTTAAAACATCGCCTGCAATAAACTCACAGTTATTTAAACCATTCAACTTGGCATTCTCTTTTGCTGCCTCAACTGCTTCTTCCACAATTTCAACGCCGATTACTTTGCCACAAACTGGTGCCAAAAGCTGTGCAATGGTTCCAGTACCACTATACAAATCGAATACTGTTTTATCATTTTTACCGCTGTCAGAAATGTCACCAAGATATTCTCTTGCAGTCTCATACAGAACCTCTGCGCCCAATGTATTTGTCTGGAAGAAGGAGAATTGAGATATCTTGAATTTTAAACCTAACAATTCTTCATAGAAATAGTCTTGTCCATAAAGAATGATTGTTTCATCACTTTGTACCACATCAGCTACGGAATCGTTTTTTGTATGAAGAACACCCGTTATTTTCCCTTTCAATTCCAAACCTAGTAATTTATCCACTAATGGCTGTAAATCATACACTTCCTGTGTTGTTGTAACAAGAGCAATCAGAATCTCTTCCGTCTTCTGTGCCTTTCGGACTAATAAATGACGTAAGTATCCTTCATGTCGAAGTCTATGATAATAGGTGGTATTCTTCTCTGCAAAATAGTCTAACACACAAGACAAAATTTTCTGGTAATCTTCGTCTACAATCTGACACTCTCTTACGGAAACAATATCATAAAAGCTTCCTCTCTTATGCATTCCTAATGCAAGCGGACCATCCTTGATTTCATCTCCAAAAGAGAACTCCATCTTATTACGATAACCATGCTGTACAGGGCTTGCTTTGATTCCCTCGAAAATAGTATCAATGTAAGTCTCTAAATCTCCTTCTGTCCTATTCAATAACATCTGCTTTTTAAATGCAGGAGTCAGTAACTTACGAACCTGATTCTTTTTAATATTCAACTGTTCCTCATAAGGCAGATTCTGATAATTACAGCCTCCACATTCTCCAAAGTGTGGGCAGGAACTTTCTACTTCATATGGTGCCTTTTCCAGAACCTCCAGCAGTCTTCCTTCTACCTTGCCCTTGCGCTTTTTACTTACCATAAAAGACACCTTTTGACCTGGTATCGCATTCTTAACAACTGCTATTTCCTCTTCACATCTTACAATTGCCTTATTTGGAAAATCAAGACGTTCCACATATCCTTCATAAATCTGTCCTTTTTTCATTACTTCCTCCTAAATATCGAACAAAATAAAATATCAAATAAAAAAGGGGAGCCTTTTGCAGCACCCCAAAGCATTTCTCACTCTATCTGATTATTCAGCAGACTTGTTCTCTTCCTTCGCAGGCTCTTCGTCTTCCTCATCATCAAAGAAATCATCTTCGAAATCGTCATCAAAATCATCTTCGAAATCATCCAGATAATCAGGTGTCATATAGCGATATACTGCATAAGCAATTGCAGCTACTGCAGTAACAGCACCAATAATTGCTAAAATCCATACTATTACATTTGAGCCTTTTTCTTCCTTCTTAGAACAACAATTATTCTTACCAATTAAATCCTTCTCCTGAAGATACTCTATTAATCCATCCCATTTCTTCATAACAAATGCCCCACTTTCTATCATTATTTTTCTTTTCCATTCATTTCCAGTTTGTAACCATAAAATGTTGTCCACTGAAAATATACTATTATTATCATATCACTTTTTTAAATTCTTTACTACTATTTTGTGTTCTAAAATTTAAAATCATTTTTCTTAATCATTTTATCCTTTTTTTGTCACCTATTGTTCTGCCCCTTTTATACCTATAGCTCCATTGAGTCCGTATTCTCCTCGCAGTATAATATAAGAAAAAGAAAATGGAGGTACAAACATGAAAAAAGTAAAACAACTCGTCTACACGCTGTCAATTGTATTGGCTTTATCTTTGATTCTTCCACCAATACAAACCAATGCAACAGATTGGACAACCTACACGGTACATATTACCAGAACCGGCAGTAAATATCATCGCGGCGGTTGCTCTTACCTTAGGAAAAGTGACTACACCATTAATATATTGGATGCAATAAATCAAGGCTATACGCCTTGTTCCAGATGCAACCCTCCTCGTCCAGATGTATCTGTCACTACTTCTGATAGCACCACAAAATCAAATACTACCAGTAACACCGTTGCATCTACGCAGTCCAATGCTTACGTAGGTTATTATGCCTCATACACCGCTGAATACAACCGCAGAATGAATAATAGCGAATTTGACACAACTATATTTAATACTGTACAAAGCTTAAATGTGCTTTCTTCTTATAGTGCTGACGAGCAAATACTTTATGCTTCTTTATCGACAGGCGATCAATATGATTTTACCATTTATAAATTTCTTTCTCTATACGATTATTATGTTGCCCTGTTAAATAACATGCGTGTCGTTTTTGACGCTGATTATTATTATCTCTATAATACGGATATAGCCAGTGCCCTTGGTTATGATAAAATCGCATTACTAAATCATTTCTGCACACAAGGTATGGCTGAAGGACGGCAAGGCAATGCAACCTTCAATGTTCAATATTATATGAACAAAAACCCAGATTTAATTCCACTTTACGGAAATGATCTAACACAATATTATATGCATTACGTCAATTACGGACAATATGAAGGAAGACTAATCTTCTAACTTACCAAGACCAGCTATGATATAAAAGCTGGTCTTTTCCTTTCCAGCAAACAATACTTAAATTTTTCTCAGCTTAGCAAAAGCGGCATACATAATCTTATTTCCTGCCTCATCAAAAACAACTGTTACTTTATAGTCTCTCGTATCCTGTTCTATCTTTAATACTGTTCCATCACCATATTTAATATGACGTACTCTGTCTCCTACCTGATAGCCAAGCCCGCCAGCTCCAGTCGTTGGCATTCCTTTTGTCAAGCCATCTAATGATTTTGCTATATAGGGCTTATTTGCGGATGGCGTTTCTTTCTTTTTCACAACAGCCTTTGGTCTGGAATTTATAATTTCTGATATATCTTTTGGTTGCTTTTGTTGCATAACAACTGTTTTCTTTGGTTGTTGATAGCTCACAGCCTTAGAAGGAGTTTCCCAATTATTTCCTGCTTTTACTGGCATTTCCCAGTTATTACTTCCTGTCTCCCAATTATTCTTTGGTTTGTCAAAAACCGTATCATTTAATTGTGTTCTTTGAGTTGTTCTTGCTCCAAAAACAGTCTGTGGCGAACTAGTCTGAAATGGCTTTGCCTTAAAATGGCTTCTTTCATAAGAGTCCGTTTCATACTCATCATAATCCCATTTTCTAATAGATGGCAGCTTATTATCCAATAATTCTGGTGGTATCTCCTTTACAAAACGGCTCACCGGATTATATTGTGTTTCTCCACGAAGCATTCTTGCCTTTGCATAAGTAATCGTCAAATCTTCCTTCGCACGAGTAATACCAACATAAGCCAGACGTCTTTCTTCCTCAATTTCCATCGGATCATCAGAAGTTATTGTCATATAGCTTGGGAATACACCATCTTCCATACCTGCAAGATATACCTGAGAAAACTCCAATCCCTTCGCACTATGAAGTGTCATAAGAAGAACCTTATTATCGTCCTTATCCACACCATCTATATCAGCTACAAGTGCTACTTCCTCTAAAAATGCTGACAAAGTAGCCTCTTCCCCTGCATCTTCTCTTGCCTGCTCAAAACTTACTACCTTCGTAATAAGTTCATCGATATTCTGTAAGCGGTCTTCTGCATCCTCATCATCTGATTCCTGTAAAGTCTGAGTATATTGTGTTGTTTCCAAAACATCTGTTATCAAATCTTCTAGTGAACCAAACTGCTGCTTTGTGCGGAACATTTGAATCATTGTCACAAAATCTTTTAACTTATCTGTTGCTTTACCCTTTCCAAGCGTAGGAATCTGATCTACTTGCTGCAAGGCCTCATAAAAGCTTAATCCCATACTGTCCGCATATTCCTGAACACGTAATATGCTTGCCGGTCCGATACCTCTCCTTGGAACGTTAATGATCCTCTTAACTGCCAAATCATCTTTTCCATTATCAATTGTCTTCAAATATGCCAGAACGTCTTTGATTTCCTTTCTGGAATAGAAGTTAACACCACCAACAACGTCATAAGGAATATTTTCTCTAATAAAACTTTCTTCCAATAAACGAGACTGTGCATTGGTACGATATAGTACTGCACACTGTCCATAATCGCTCTCAGCCTGTCTCTTTTTCCTTTTAATATCGCTTGCTATGTATTCTGCTTCTTCAAAGGCTGTATCAAATGGTCGGAAATGAATTCTGTTCCCTGCTCCATGCTCTGTCCAAAGAGCCTTGTCCTTACGTCCAATATTATTGCGAATAACTGCATTGGCTGCATCCAACACATTTTGAGTTGAACGATAATTCTGCTCCAGCTTAATTACCGTTGCATCAGGGTATACCTTCTCAAAATCAAGGATATTTCTAATATTGGCGCCACGAAACTTATAAATTGACTGGTCATCATCACCTACAACACAAAGATTACGGTTCTTTGAAGCAAGCAAACGGATCAATTCAAACTGTGCTGTATTGGTATCCTGATACTCATCAACCATAATATACTGAAAACGGTTCTGATAGTTTTCCAATACATCAGGACAGGTTTTGAATAATTCTACGGTCTTTACAATGATATCATCAAAATCTAAGGCATTATTCTTCTTCAATAACGCCTGATATTCTTTATATGCATTTGCAATTCTTTTCTTCGTAAAGTCTCCCATGACTGACATTTCATATTCCAGGGGAGATATCAGCTCGTCTTTAGCAGAAGAAATCGCATTTAAAATGGTCTTTTCCTTTAACTGCTTGGTATCAATATCAAGCTTTTTGCAAACTTCCTTCATAACACTCTTCTGGTCGTCCGTATCATAAATCGTAAAGTTCGTATCAAAGCCCAATCGGTCAATATATCTTCTCAAAAATCTGACACATGTAGAATGAAACGTCGCAACCCACACACTCTCTCCATAGCCTACGATATCATCCACACGTTCCTTCATCTCTCCAGCTGCTTTATTCGTAAAGGTAATCGCCATGATATTCCATGAATTCACACCCATATTATCAATCAAATAGGCAATACGACGTGTCAGCACGCTTGTCTTACCAGAACCAGCTCCTGCAAGAATCAATACCGGCCCCTGAGTTGTAAATACACCCTTCTTCTGCTGTTCATTTAATGAATCATAAATACTCATGACATTCCATCCTTTCCCTTATCGTCTACTCAGTATAGCAAAAAAAGCATCTTTTGAGAATAGAAATTTGCAAAAAATCCGAACAAATGTATCATTTCATTTTTACCTTTGTCATAACACACGTTATCCCTTTTTGCACTTTCTATCTGCTGGAACTTTTTGTGAATTTTTGCATATTCTACATCAAAGTATAACTTGAGGTTTTTTATGATGAAGATACAAAAAAAGGCAACTCTGGCACTGCTTACCCTTGCATTGCTTCTCACAACCATATTGGGTGGATGTAGCAATGAGAAAACAAGTGCTGATTTACAAAAAGTTACGTTAAACGAAGTCGCCCATTCTATTTTTTACGCCCCTCTTTATGTAGCAATAGAAAAAGATTATTTTAAAGAAGAAGGGATAAATCTGGAGCTTGTAACTGGCTATGGTGCTGACAAAACTATGACTGCACTCTTAAGTGGTGAAGCGGATATTGGTTTTATGGGCTCCGAGGCATCTATTTATACCTATTTACAAGGCGCTGAGGATTATGCGGTGAACTTTGCGCAGCTTACTCAAAGAGCTGGAAACTTCTTAGTCAGCCGTAAACCGATTGAGGATTTTGACTGGGATATGTTGAAAGACAGCTATGTTCTTGGGGGCAGAAAAGGCGGTATGCCACAGATGGTATTTGAGTATATTCTAAAGAAGCACAACATCAATCCTGATACTGACCTTACTATTGATACCAGTATTGATTTTGGTTCTACTGCTGCTGCCTTTTCCGGTGCCAAAGAAGGCGACCCTGGCTATGCTCAGTTTACGGTTGAATTCGAGCCACATGCAACCGCTCTTGAACAACAGGGCCAAGGCTACATTGTTGCCTCTCTTGGCATAGATTCCGGATATGTTCCTTATACAGCATTTTGTGCAAGAAAAAGCTATTATGCAGAAAATGGAGACACTTTGCTTCATTTTACAAAAGCACTTCAAAAAGGTATGAACTATGTAAATTCTCACACACCAGAAGAAATAGCAAACGTTATTAAAAAGCAATTCCCAGAAACAGAACTTGATACTATCACTACCATTGTTTCCAGATATCAGTCTCAAGAGACGTGGAAAACAGATTTAATTTTTTCTGAAGACAGCTTCCAGCTATTACAGAATATCTTGATGGAAGCCGGAGAATTAGAGGATTATGTACCATATGAAGATTTGGTAGATACTTCCTATGCAAGCGAAGCAGTAAAATAAATACCATATGTTATCAATGTGCAGATGAAAGGAAGGAATGCTCCTTCTTTCATCTGCACTGTAAATGCAGGCATGCTAATTACCTCTTGCAATCATTTCTTGTACATTCCATGTGTTTATCTCTTCTAATGATTTAATCATCTTTATTATAGACTTCCCATTTTCAGCCTCCTGCTAAACACCTCATAATTCTCCATATCTCTGGACGTACAGAATACTGCAAACTCAATTACTTTAAAATCATACAAATACTCTTTGATCACTGTTGCCATTGCTTCTGAAACAACATACGGCGAATTTGAAAACGCTCCACATCCAAATGCCCCCAAAATAACTACATCTTCCTTTTCTTTCTTAGCTATATCGAGAATACGTCTCATTCGCTTCTCATGTAGTTCTTTTAAGTCTTTATCCGACATTCTTACAGACTTATTCCCACTATCCGGATTCATCAAATTACTTGGTTTTTCTCTAAGATTTGGTGCCGCACATGTAATCACATCAACCTGACACCAGTCTATCTCATCCAAAATCTCCGGTGAATCTGTATCTGATTTAAATACCACAACTCCTGGTGTAAAGATACAATCATCATTATATGTTGCATCCATTCTATCTTCCTTCAACATCTGGCGATGCCTGTTATGAAATCCTTTCACAATCTCTGGTTCTGTAATATTAAAATACAAAGTACTACAACGGCAAATCGCTTCCTCTTGTGCACTCGAACCATGTGTTACACCGCCACCCGGATTGGTCGCAGAAGCAAAATTATGTACACACACTTTCTCTCCCTTGTATCCTCCTGCTGCCTCAAGGCTTCGCTTCTTCGAAACAATTACTTTTGCCGGTTCAGAAAATCTATGTTCCGACTCACTCTTAACCTCTTCGCCTTCCCCTACAATATATTGTTGCTCATTTGAACTTGCTATTGCTGCCATAAGCTTTTCGTTTGTTTTACAATATCGTTCTGTATCCTGAAATACCTCGATGTTTCTTGTTCTTCTATCAATCATTTTCCATATCCTCCCATGTATCCAATGCAATTCCTTTTATAAAAATTTCCGGGATTTCGCATAATATATCTATAATTCTTTGCTGGTTTCTTTGCTGGCTTAACAATCGTAAATGCAGGCATCATATCATTTTTTAACCATCCATAAGGTTACTCAAATTCCTTTTCATGCTTTTTGAAGAAATCATAAAATATCGGACATTTTCTAGCTTACTCCATTTCACGATATCATACTCCTTCTTATCAAAATTGTATATTTTGGCATTTAATGTTCCAAGCATTTATACTTTGTCTAATTCCACCAATATAAAGCTCTATTTTCTTCTGCATACCGCTTTTCCACAGTCTTTCTTTCCTTACTATCACGCATATTCTCTGACATATTAACACACACAAATTTAATGTTTTTATAATTCTGCTTAAGCATATTCTGGTATTTATCAATATACCTAGGATTCTTTTTCCATGATTTTATTCTTAAATCACTTGTATGTTGACATGTTTTACACTTATGAACATAAAACTCTGCACTATACTCTTTGAATCTTTGCCTTGCAAGATATTTTTCATCGCACTTTTCACATTCATCATCATCCTGTGTAGTTAATATATAAATCGCACTTTGAATTTCACTATATACGTTTGCGGTTTGTGCAACCTCTAAACATACCCATTCATCATTATAATTTAGTCCATACAATGCCCATACCCCTGGCCTTTCATAAACTTCTCTACTCATTTGCATATGGGCTAATTCCTCAATATTAGATTCTACAATAACTTTTTTATCCATATATGTATTCCCCTCCTATAACTAAATAATTGTAAGCTCCCTTCTCTACATCACTATTTTATTGTTTCTTCTGAAAAAAATATCCAATATAATCGACCTACCAACATCTCCGACTGTATCATAACACATTGCACTCAATTTCACACTATCGTATGTCTCGAAGATAATTTCAGCTTGTTCATTCCTCTTTCCAAACTCTCCTACCTTCCCCAACCACACCAAATTTGTATCCTACACCCCCAGCACTTCGATTAATGCACTTCCATCAAATCCATTCTTTTGATATACATTCACATGTGCCGTATCTGTACTTCTA
Source organism: uncultured Roseburia sp. (assembly GCA_964445375.1). Lineage (GTDB taxonomy): Bacteria > Bacillota > Clostridia > Lachnospirales > Lachnospiraceae > COE1. The sequence goes on along the minus strand of CAYUKO010000082.1, from coordinate 6,376 downwards.
TTTGAAAAAGCCGGATATAAAAATCCCGCTTGTGGAAGCCCTGCTACTTGCTCTTCATCCGTAGGTGAAATCGCCACAATCAAATACCGATAAACCTCTTCGGATTCGTCCAACCGCTCTTTATCGGAAGCCTTAATTGGTACATCATACGCTCCATAATAAACATAGATTGCATATGGTTTCCCCGTTGGATATTTTTCTGCTATCAGCTCATAAAGGTTCAAAAGTAGCGCATCATTCTTCAATTCACAATCCCGTAATGCATATAATAACTGCCAGATACTCCCTGAAACGATTCCCGGAATCTTGTAAGACACCAATTCTTTGTTTGTCTCTGAAAATGGAATCGCCTTTGCAATATTCAGGCAGCGCTTTCTCTCTTCACCTTTTAAGTTCAAAAAATTAATATTAAAATTACCATCCAGATAACCTTCTTCGTCCATATAAGCTCCTGCAAGTCTCACTAGATGAGAACGTGCAGCAGTCATTCTGCGTGTCAGTTCCAGCATATCTTCACGTATAATCATTTCTCAATCCCTTTTCTCTGTATTGATAACATAAGCTATCCTGAATAATTAAAACTCCTCCAGTTGTGAAAGCGATTCAAAATAACTGTCCATACATGCATTTTGAATTGCTATTTGTTCCGCTAATTGATCCGCTTTATCAATATCCTCCGACCATTCATCGCCTTCTTCAATTCCTTGATTAACCAACCACTCATCAGCAACTTCAAACTGACACATTCTCCCATCGTCTGATTCAAGCACAACCAATGTTTTTAATGGTTCCCCTGGCATTCTTTCTTCACATCCATAGTCTGCTTCCTGTAGTTGTTTTACTGTCCACATATTTTCATTCCTCTGTTTCTTATTGATTTAGTTCTCTTTTAATGTATCCTTTCTTTAAGCCTATATCATTAGGAATGAAGTTGCAATAAAGTTTTTACAAAGTCGCTTATTCATTTGACAGTTTTTATGCATTTATTTTTATATTTTTCAGTTTTTGTATTGACATTTTTACACTTTTCTGATATATTCAAATTATCAAAAGGGACCGCAGAGCCGAGAGGTTGGCTTGGGTTTCATATAGATTAATCTAATGAAAGAGAGGTACAGTCCACCAGAAACATAAATGCATTCGTTTTATATTAGATTTGAAACATGATTATCTTTTTATAAGAAAAAGTACAATAAGTACAAATAGAATCATAAGAACATTCAGACAAAAAATATGAAGCGAAGAAGAAAAGGATTTATTAACAAAACTGAATAAGGTGCCATATTAATTTCGAAAAATATTTTATCAGCGTAAATTTATGAAACGAGGTAAAGTCCATTGGAATCAAATGAAATAGTTTAAGAGACTACATCAATATAATAATCATTGATGTAGTCTCTTTTCATATTCTGGTTCACCAGAAAAACTCTTCACTTACATATAAACTACCGCAAGCATCATTTCCTGCTCTACCATGCGGCCAAATGCATCTTTGCCTGTCACCCATACGCGATACGCACCAAAGGTATTCAGGTCATAATTACCATTCAGATAAACTTCATACCCTTCTGCTCCGTACGGAAGCCCTTCTGCATTACGAAGACCTACTGCTGCCTTCACATCTTCCATAGTTGCCCCAACCGGAACATAGATCACACCATCTCCCATATCTCTTGTCAAATAAAGAGACGGAAGCTCTGTTAACCATGGATTTTCTTCATTCGTAACATCCGTAGGATCCCAATTTCCATATGGATGCTCTTCTACAATTTCCATTGTTTCCGGTTTGCCAAGTGGTCCCGGATTCTCTGCATCATCATATACAACAACCGTCGTTCCTTTTACACAATGATCATAAATCCACTTGGAGTCACTTGCTGTCAGTCTGACGCAGCCATGTGAAGCATCTTCTCCAAGCTTGTTATATTCCTCTGTTACCAGACTGTCTGCCGACTCCATCGCATACGGAACAGAATGGAATAAAATACGTCCATAGAAACGAACCGCATACTGTGCGTATGTATCATCCACCATTAGTCTCCAGTCATAATAGTCACTTGTTGTAAAAGTTCCCAAAGGAGTAGAGCCCTCTTCAATACCACAAGAGCATGTCATTGCCTTAATCGGCGTGGAATACTCTCCCTCATCGTCCTTCTCATATACGGTAACACAATTTGCTGCTCTGTTCACTCTTATCTCATATCGTGGTGTTTCCTCTTCTGCATGAACTGTCATCTCTGCTCCGAGTCCAAGCATCACGCTCATTGCCAATGCAAATCCACACAAAACTACTTTTTTGGATACTTCCATTATTTTGTGCATTCCATTATCCTCCTACACTTTTCCTATTATCATCCAAACAGACAACATCTCTATTGTACTGAATAAATATATTTCTGTAAAGAAAAAAAGACCACAGCCCCGCGGTCTTTTTCGTAAAGATGCTACTTGAATTCCCTTTTACACAAATAAATGAAAGTTGCGCACATTTCATCTTAGAATTAATTATTTCTTGACTCCCCAATCAAAGATTACATAATTAATTGCTATAATTATTTTAACAAATCAGAATATTTTTGTAAATAGTCTGACATTTATTTTTTTAGCATTATTTTGCGCAAAAAAAGCACGGAGTTGATTTCGCTCCGCGCTTTTCACACTACCTTCTTATTCCTGCGTTTGTGTCGTTTCTTCTGTTGTTTCTTCTTCCTCTGCGATTAAGCTGTCAACGCCATTCTGGAAGGATGAAATCGAATAGGAAGTCGTTGTATAAACGGTTTCCATATCATTCTCAAGACATACATAATAGGTATATGTTACATCGTTGTAGTCACCTACAAGCATCGTATAAGAATTCGTACCATCAGATACAAGAATCGTAATAACAGGTTCATCCAAACCATACTCAGACACATCTTCAACCTGCTCAATCTTATCCTCAGAAGTCAGAGCCGATACCTTACTTATTAAATTTTCAACTGCCGTTTCATCCATAGCAAGCGTCTTATCACCTTCATATGTCCAGGTACCATCCTCCTGCTTTGTCAAGGTATATGTACCCGTATCATTTGTAAAGACAAGCTTCGAAACATTTTCTGCCTCTAAATCGGTTATCGTATAGCTTATTGCTTCTTCTGTTTCATCTTCATCTGGCATTTTCGATACGAATAGGAACGTGACGATAGCTAAAATCAGCACAAGCAGTAACAATAACAACTGTTTTTTCTGTTTATTCATAGTAAACCATGCCTTTCTACTTATCAAATATTACTTCTTTCTTCTCTTTAGCCAGATTACCATACCAGCAATAATCAATCCCAACGGAATCATGACAACTGCTATCATACCAAAGATGGTCACATCACTTGCAGAAGCGGTCAGACTCTCTACTTCATAACTCTTTATCGGAATTGATACACTTACTTCATGATTTGCTATGGCACTCATAATGTTGGTAAACAGCTGCTTGTTATTTCCGGCTGCAACGCTGTCTGCACTATCCATGAACATCTGCGCACTTGCAAATACATACAGCACCGCACTTCCACTATCTAAAGTCTTTTCTGCCTTAACACCAAGACATACAGGTCCTTCAATATCTCCTTCTTCCTTCTCAAAAGTAGACGCATTCGTTACATTTGTTTTTACAATGGAATTCTCAGAGCCAGTTAAAAGCTTTGTATAAGTCATGCCTTCTACTTCCGTATCCGGCACGCTGATTCCCTGTGCGTATGGAGCAAGCAGATACGTATACTGGTCTGTTAATCCATCCGTTTCATCTGCGTATTCTACATTTGGCAACAGATAAATCGGTGTCTGATAATAATATCCTAAGTTGTTATCAACCGCATAGCCTTCCTGAATAGTCATTCCAAACTCTGACAGAATTCTCTCCAAATTAGGCTGATCCGCTCCTACATATTCTGTTGTGATAAATGCTTTTCCCCCCTGATTCAGATAAGCAATTACTTTATCTGCATCATCGGATGAGAAATCCTTCTCCGGCGCATGAATGATGATGCATTCTGCATCCTCTGGAATTGCATCGTAATCCATAAGGCTGATTGTTTCATATTCAATATTCTCTTTCTCAATGGCAGTTACAAAACCGGAATCCAGAGAATATTCATTATGTCCTGCAATCATATAAATCTTTGGCATGTCATCGCTCGTACAATATGCAATTGCACTCGTCAACTGACCTTCCGCATCATATCCTGTCACATTCTGCTGATAGGTAGAATAATCAATCTCTGTTTCATACAAGTCATTATAAGAAATAATCTTGTATCTCTTATCACTTTCTACAACTAAACTGTTCTGGGAAATACTGCTTGTCGTATACTGGCTGACAAAATGTGGATTTACAAGTGGATCCACATAAGTTACCGTTACATGTGAAGATGCATCCGCATAACATTTTAATGTCTGATTAACCGTAGCATCCGCATCCTCTTCATCGCTAATAACATAAATGTTGATATCCTCTGTCAGATTTTCCAGCATTTCTCTTGTCTGGTCTGTAATTGTGTACAACTGATTTGATGTCACATCAATATTCGTATATTTGGTTGGTAATTCACCTGCAATCATGTTCACAATTACTGTAAGTACAAGCGCGACAACAACCGTTACAGAGCTATATGCCCCCATTGACAGGTTTCGAACAGACACACTGTATCTTCTTTTCTGAATCGACTGCGATGTCAGAAACAACAGCAATACAATGACACTTACAAAATATACAACACTGGTTACATCAAGCATTCCCGTTGTCATATTCGAAAATCTTGTATAGAAATCAAAGATTCCCAAAAATTTCGTCAACAGATTTCCTGTTGTAGAAATAATATTCTGAATGCCTGACATCATGTAAGTTACAAACAGTAAACCAAAGGATAATACTGCGGCAATCACCTGACTTTCTGTAATACTTGATACAAAAAGGCCAATCGCAATGCAGGTAAGACCATATAGCGCAAAGGCCAAAATTGCTACATAAGTCTCTCCCATCGGTATTGTTCCAAACTGCTGTAAATACAATGGAAATACACATATCAATGCAACCGGAATCATAAAGATAGCTGCCATAGCAAGATACTTTCCAAGTACAATCTTTCCTACAGAGATAGGAGCAGTCAATATCAACTGGTCTGTTTTCTGCTTTCTTTCCTCTGCCAGAATTCTCATAGACAGAATCGGAATCGATAATAAAAATAAGAAAAGAATCGCATTTAATGTATAAGATACATATGCATATCCGGAAAGCAGATTATATACCACTGCATATAATGCAAAGAAAAAGATGGTAACTGCCATGAATAGAAATCCTACAACCGAATGCATGTAGGATGAAAATTCCTTCTTAAATATCGCCTTCATTTTCTTTATCCTCCTCCACGCTTTCTATCTTGTTTTCTTCTGTTTCATTTTCTTCTGGAACATCATTCTGTTCTTCCCCTGTCAACTCAAGGAATACATCCTCCAAAGTCTTCTCCGCAAGGGAAAGCTCCATAATCGGAAGTTTCTCCGAAGCCAGACGATAAAACAGTTCTTCTCGAATATCGTCATCACTTTCTGTATTCAAGGTCACACTTACGCAGCCCTCATCCTTAGCTGCCTGAAAATGATATTCCTTAATCTGTGAATATTCCTTTAAAATAGAATCCAGCTTACTTTCTTCACCTTTTACACAAAGTGTCAGCTGCTTTTCACCCTTCATCATGGACATAAGCCCCTCAGGTGTGTCACTGGCTACCAGCTTTCCCTTTGAAATGATCATAATATGGTCACATACCGCACTTACCTCAGATAAAATGTGTGAACTTAAAATAACCGTATGTTTCTCGGCAAGTTCTTTAATCAACTCTCGAATTTCAATAATCTGTTTCGGGTCCAGTCCAACTGTTGGTTCATCAAGAATAATCACTTCCGGATAACCAATCATAGCCTGTGCCAGTCCTACTCGCTGCTTATATCCTTTGGACAGATTCTTAATCAAACGATCCTTGACATCATCTACTCTTGTCTGTCTCATGATTTCTTCTATCTGATTCTTTCGCTCCGCCTTTGGTACCTTTTTTAACTCTGCGACAAATTTCAAATATTCCCACACCGTCATATCCAGATACACCGGTGGAATCTCCGGCAAATATCCAATAGACTTCTTTGCCAACTCCGGCTCCTTTAAAATATCGTAGCCATTAATCTTTACCGTCCCTTCTGTGGCGGCAATATACCCCGTCATCATATTCATGGTTGTACTCTTACCAGCACCATTAGGCCCCAGAAATCCATATATCATACCTCTGTCAATCCGGAGGTAGTGTCAAAAACTACCTGTTTTTTTGTTTCAAAATCTTATATAAACCTTGAT
>CAYUKO010000081.1:0-17833 GCA_964445375.1 uncultured Roseburia sp. | reverse complement strand
CCTGGCTGCTTCCCTGCTGTTCTTCACTTGTCTTTTTGGCAGGTACATATTCCGACAAACTGAAGTTTTCGAGTGCTATAAAGTCAGTTTTTTAATATCTATACAAAAAACCATATACATATCTTATCACAATAAATGCTATTAGACTTGTTATGATGAATAAAATTGTTGCTAATATCCCATAACCTAATGGTATCATCGTTAAATCAAACGTACACCATATCAAAACACCATATTCCACAAAAATTGCTTTCCTTCTTCGCACATCATTTATCCTATACACATAGCACGAAACAAGAAAACCTGTAACAATAAATCCTGTTATCATTACACTATAAAAAAAGGGGATGTTCTCATTTGAAACCACAAGTCCTGAAGCCATATTCGAAAATCCGACAAATGGCAAAATAAATTCTTGCAACAAAAACAAACACATTGCAAATACTACACCACACACTAAACATTTCCACCAGATTATTTTTTTGGTGTTTTTCTCCCTATGATAACGACAAGGCATATATCTAACCATTAACAATACTGTAACTGCAAGAATTATCAAATCAAACAATTCTACTTGAATTATAGGAAAACCACCTGAAATCAGTGCACTTATTCCTTTATTGGCATCCAAAAAAAATACTTGTGGAATATAATTTGATAGATAAACAAACGCAGCAAACTTCATTCCTTGTTTCCATTTTGATGTAGATGCGAACAAATGCCCATTCAAGTAATAAAATAACGTCATTGTTACTCCCGCTAAAAAAATAGAGAATAATAGTATGGGTAACATCCCGTCTGGTATTGATGCATCCGATTGAATATCCAATATTGAAAAAAACACATTAGCAATGGGAACCTGCACAATGCAGGTAACAAAAGCATATATCAAACCGGTCAAAATACATTTTAAGAAAACAATTCTTTTTTTGTTCATTGTATTCATACACTTTCACTTATATATTTTATCAATGGTTCCAAATATGATTTATCAGTCCAATCACACTTCTGCCCCACTGCACACAGCAACGCCTTCTGCCACGGTTCACATTCATCCGGTTTTTGTTTCGCAACTGCTTTTTGCAACATATTGCAAAGTGTTCTATCAACAAACTTCATTTTTTCTTCATCCCAAGCTCCACGACAATAGAATGATGGAATATTACTAAGGGCATCTTTAAAATGTAAATCTCTTATCTGCATGATAGCTTTCTCATCATATGGCGAGGCACCTACTGCAAATACAGCAATCTTCTTATCAGATAACTGACCTATATTCTTCTTTAAAAATTGCAAACCGGCAATACCGGAAGCATAAACACCTCCACCTAAAATGATTACATCATAATTCTGCAAATGTGCAACTTTAGCTTTTTTTGTCTCAACACAGTCATACCCAGTCTCTTCCACTAGCCAATCAGCATACTTTTTCGTTGCTCCATATTTTGATTGATATAGAATAATACCTCTACTCATAATCTCGAATCTCCTTTAAATTTTCTTCAATTTGTATAATGGTCTGTATTGTTACCTGTAATTGTTCCTCTGAGATACCTGTAAACATTTTCTTCATAATGTTCATAGTCATTTCATCGTTTTTTTCACAGAACTCTCTACAGTAGTCAGTAAGTTCAATACGTTGCTTACGCTTGTCATTTTCATCTACTGCAATAGTAACAAAACCTTTCTTTTCCAATTTCAATAAAATCTGTTTTACATTCTGATGTGAGCTACCCATTATCTCAGCAAGTTCTTTTACAGTTGGCTTCTCTTTACACATATTGACACAAATAACAGCAAAGAATTGCTTCCAACTAACCTCTTTCATCGTACTATCAGCAACTGCTTGGAATCTATTTTCAAACGCACTCAGTAATCCGAGCAAAAAATATGATAACTCAATTCCTGTAAAATCAACTTTGTCACTATTGATTACTTCTTTTATATTCATCTCATCCTCCGATAGGTAATATATTACTTTTATAAAAGGTAACACATTACCTTTTACTTGTCAATAGAAAAAGACGGACAAACTATCCGTCTTTAACACAACATAAATTATTATTATACACAGGTGCGTTATATGTTTGAACTTTCAAAATCCTCAACACTATTATAAGTTATACCTCTGTAAGTGATTTTTTCAAGTTTATCGCATTCCTCAAACACTCCTTCACCAAAACAGGCAACGCTGTCGGGAATATCTATTTCTTTGAGCTTCTTACAACTCTCAAATGCTCCGTCTGAAATTTCCGTTTCGGTTTCGGGGATCACAATCTCTTCAAGTTTCTCACATTTATAAAATGTCCAACTATCAATTGAGGTTATACCCTTCGGAATTACAATGCTTTTAAGCGAAGTACACGAATCAAATGCCCCCTGCCTATGCTAACAACACCATCATGAATTTGCACGCTTTTTACTTTTTCACAATTAGAAAATGCATAATCTCCGATATGAACCACTCCTTCCGGAATCACAACAGCCATCTCTCGGTATTACTGAGAAATCATTTTGCTGTAGAAAATTTCATCACTATCACGACCTGTTTCGACATACCCGAATTTCTCATATAAATGTTGATTACCTACACTAAAAACAGGCGTGGATAATTTCCATTCCTTAACCTCAGGATACAATTCTTGTACCATGCAAAGTACTTTATATCCATATCCTTTTCCTTGATATTTAGGCTCAATGACAAAATCTTCAAAATGAAGAATATCATTACCTTCAAAATAAAGAAAAAAACCACCAACTATACAATCATCAAGCAATATTTTATATGCCAAGAACTTATCTATTATATCTAATTCTGATTCCACTTTGTCATATCTTGGAGGACCACCGTTTCTTCCTAAATATGTATTGATTTCCTTATTAAAAGCGGCTGTTTTTATCTTCGTTATTTCTTCTGCATCATTTATTTGAGCACGTTTAATTGTAAGCATATTTACCTCCAATTCAATTATAAGCGAGTCAACATCAAATTCAACTCTCGTTTAACTGATTTAATATCTTGATAGTATCATATTTTTCACCACAAACGGTGCAAATCCAATCACAATTACTTTTCTTTGCTTTTTTTGTGGACAAATTGTCTAATAATTCATTTGGTACACCCATGTCTTGTATCCTCACTTCGTTAAATTCAGACTGTCAGCGAGTTAATACAAAACGAGGTCCCTCGTTACCCCATTTTCCATTTGCAATAAATCCACATTTTTCAAGGACTCTTTGCGAGACTGTGTTTTTGGCATCTGTTTCAGCTTCAATAGCAACTACTTTTGAGTTCTGAAATGCCCAAGCCGTAACTACTTTAACCGCCTCAGTTGCATAACCTTGACCTTGATATTCTTCTAAAATACCGTATCCGATTTCTACAACGCCGCTTGAATCAAGTCCCTTGAAACACAAATCCCCGATACGCGTTCCATTGTACAACTCAATAATCCACATTGCATACCATTCCCATTCATCAGGGTGCAGCATACAACCTTCTAACATCTCCGAATAAGCTGCCTTTAGTTCTTCATCCTTTTCAGAAGCAATCTGAATTTCCATTTCCATTCGTGTTGCAGGGTATATTTTAATGCGATTTGTTTTTATCATAAATAACTCCTTAAATTCAATTTTTTTCTCAGCATTATTAAAATTTTCGTATCTATACTTTATAAGTTATTAATTTCTCCTTCATATTCCATTGAAGGCATTTTGTCGATAAGTGGTTTGCATAATATATTTCCCGCATTAAATAGTCTAAAAACAGGCTTGTTTTTTACTTGACTTATAAAAACGCATCTATTATAAAATTAAATTCCCACTTAATCATCTTCTCTAAGTATTCATCAAAACTATTTGCAATTACTTCTATTCTATCCGAATCGTGTACGAACATTACAACCTGACCAATGGTACCACTATCTGAAGGCGAAAAATCAACAAACAATTGTGAAGAGCCACCATTATTCATACAATCAGAAAAATGTAACCATTTCATTTTGCTTGCATCATCTATAATTCTATCATCGATAGGAATATCATTCGGGTCGAATTCTCTATTAATATAATCCGCATACCACCTTTGTGCTAATGTCTGATTTTCTATAATCTCTTTCGAGGACAACAGATAGTATGGATACTCTTCTAAATCTGAACCAAGAAAATATAAACGAATCTCTGTATTTCCATATGTTCGAAAATACGTTCCGTCCGCATAACTAAGTAGTTCTAACAATGACTCCGGCACTTTTGGAAACAGTTCCTTTATTCTTCTAATATTTTCACTAGATGCACCCTCTTTCACACGAATAAATTCATCCCACTTTTCTTTACCACCATTGCTATAATATGCTTTCTCAAGACCATCAATATATCTTTTAACTATATCTTTCATTTTCTACCTCATCTTGTACTACTGTTCCAAAAATTTATCAAAGAAATTTACCTATTTCTCTCTCCTTCATTCATTTCTTTCAAGATATTATAAATATGACTTGGCACGTTTCATATCTGTTACCAATTCCAAATTACCATCTGCTTTCATCAATTCAATTAATTTATCAATGTTAGTATTATCTTCTAAAATTGCTTGTAACTCTGACTCTGTAATCCCTACTAATTGCATGAACTCCGTTTTACCATAAACAGAATTTTGAGGTTTTACTTCCGTATCTTCCACTATCAAAAGTGCTGTAATAAGTGAGTCAACACCTATGTGTAAGGACTTCCCGTTTCCTTTTACATACTGCTTAGGTTCAAAAAAATTTTGACTTTGATAAGTATATCTTGCCAAATTTGAAAGCATATCAATTGCCCACATACAATCTTCTTCGGTTTCTTCCTTTAATTTGATAGTCATTTCATAGCCCCAACCATTCCACTCGCCACCAAACGCTTCTTCATCTCCGTATAATACAGTCATACCATACGTCACAATATGTTTATAATCTTTTTTTGATTCATATATTGAATATCCATCCAAATAATTATCGCCTCCCCACATTGCTCTGGAGTGTAAAAGAGTTCCAAAGTGTTTAGGTTGTTGTCCAGGATATAATAACTCAAATGCATCATCAATAGCTTGCCATCCAGGTGAATACTCTTCATCACTTTCTAAACGCTGCAAAAATTCTTCTTTCGTCATGGATATATCTCCTTATTTTAACGTAATAATTTTCTTATTTTCCATCACATCAGATATTTTCATATCCTACTACTTTCCACTTTTTAGGATCTGATGGATTATGTTTCCTTTTTTCGAGAGCGCGTTATAATATCAGCTCATAACACATATCTGTTTTGGTCGTTCCTTCAATTAAACAAGTTTTACCACTTGCTATAAATCCATTACTTTCATAAAACTTTCTTGCAGATAAATTGTCTTCAATAACCCATAAGAAAATTTTACTTTTTTTACTTGTTCGTGCTTCCAAAATCACTTGTTGAATTAAATTTATTACTTGCAATTCATTAAATAAAACAACATCATTATGAAAGATAGGTCTATATGCAACCCTTTTTCCAAACACAATTATCTCAGCTAATTTCTATTGTATCTCGCTGTTACTTATTTCTTCTAATAAATACATTAAGCATATGAAGTATATATCCTAACACCCATAAAATAATTGCAAGAACAACAAGAAACACAACTGGAATTAATCCAGTATAATCCATAAAAATTAAACTGGCTGGAAATGGGCAACTACCGCTTATTTTGAAAAGAACAAATGCAAACAACATATATAGCAGTGGAAAAACCACAACTGATAATGTACCTTTCCAATCCATAAGTCTTTGGTCGCAAAATACAAACCAATAAATCATTAGGATGATCGGATTTATTATATGTATAAACCAAAATGCACCGTCTAAATTCAACCCAATAGAGACTGTTGCGATGAAAATAACAAATATGTCAATCATACATGCCAAATATATACAAGCATTTAAAGGTTTTTCACGCTTTTGCTGATGTAAATAGGATATAAAGAATGTAATACCCACAAGCAAACCCGAGATAAAACAATATTCACTCATATGGGAAAAATCTTTGTAATATCCCAATATCACACATAAAATGAACAGAATGCTTAATACCAAATCTATATATTTTCTTATCTTACTCATTTAGTTCCTCCACAAATTCAAAGCTTTGCATGCTTTCAAACTCACCAGAAAGCTGAAATATCAACTTCTAAATGGTTTATTAAAAGAACCTATCTCAATCAAATTTCCCTCAGGATCTGCAATATAACAAGTTCTTTGTCCCCAAGGTTCTGTTTCGGGTTCTAATACAGAGACAGCCCCTTTGCTGATAGCCTTTTCGTATTCAGCATCTACTTCTTCAAAAGTATCAACATACAATGCAATTTCTGTATGACCATTGAGTCCTTTTATGTATTCGTATTTACGACTTGTCATTTTCTCAAAATCTTTTCTTCCGTACAAAAGAAATAATGTATCATCCTTAATCAAATACACATTTGAAGTGTCTTCACTTTCTTTTATTTCAAACCCCAAAACATCTCTATAAAAGCGAATCATATTAGCCATATCTTCTACAAACAATCCAAATCCATCAAGCCTCATTTTAGTTACCTCCACAACTTCACATTATCCTTTCACCACAAACGATGCAAATCCATTCACATTTCCATAATACTTCGCCTTAAACTTCAAGTCTTCTGTTCTAGTCATTCTGATATTCGTGCTTTTTTATACCAAGCACATAATATAATAATCTAAAAGTTCATATATCCAATCTTTTAGTTCTGAAAATCGAAATCCTAATGCTTTTGCTTTTTCAGTATTTATACTATATTCAGGTTCTCCGTTATACGGTGCAACATCACCTTCTTTATCTATAACTGCTTTTGTTCCTGTTTTTTTCTCAACATATTCAATTATTTCTTTTATAGAAATTGTACCTTTCGAACTTCCGTTAATTGCTCCATTGACATCTTTATCAACCAAAAATGCTATAAATTTTCCTGCTTCATCCGAACGGATATACCCCATTTGATAGTCCAGATTATCAATATTCATAGGAATTGACTTCATCGTATGTTCAACATAAAACAATAATCTTTTTGTATAATCATCTTTTCCAATAGCAAAAGGATACCTTACTGCAATCCATTTTTTATCCGTATACTTTTGCCATAAAGCATACTCTGCTTGCCGTTTTATTTCTTCATATGGAAATGCCATTCTATCACACCATACAAAATCATTTGAATTTCCATCAAAATCTGTTTCCAATGTATTCATATGTTTTGGCTCATAAACGGATGTACTTGACATATAAATATATTTGTCACAACTTATATTATCCATTACATACTTTATATCATTCGAACAATATGCAATTTTATCAATTACCACATCATAATGCTTTTCTTTGAAAGCACTTTTTATACTTTCTTCATTTGTTCTCTCAATTATAATACGTCTCACTCTATTTCCAAATGAATCAGAAGCTCGTCCTCGTGTGGCTATAGTAATGTCATGACCTGCCTTTAAAAGTTCTTCAACCATATGTATCCCAAAAAATCTTGTTCCACCTATTACTAAAATCTTCATATTGCGCATCTCCAAATTCAAATATTTAAAATTCTTCTCGTGTCAAATTATTAAGCCATAAATATTTCTTGTATCTTGGATATACCCAAGGTAATTTCACAATCTCGTCAGCACACATCAGGATATATACCACCATTACCGGAAGGTCTAATACGAACGTTCCGAGCAATGCCAATGGAAGTGCAAAGCACCATGACGCAAAAAACACACTGATTGCATCGTATTTGGCATCGCCTCCTGCTGGAAAAATACCACATACAACAACTGTGTTTATGGAATATGCAAATACATACAATGCCATAAAGAGCAACATACAAATCAAATATTCTCTTGCTGTGTCAGTCAGCACAAAGAAGTACGCAAGCAGTGGACCTATCATACAAAGCAGAACCATATGAATTCCGCCAACCCAAAAGGACACATGGCAGAGCTTTCGTCCATAGATTTTTGCTTTGTCAAACAATTCTTGTCCTAGCAACTTTCCTATGATAATACCTGCACCTGCGGAAATTCCTTTACATACACAAGTAACAATTTCCTGTACTACCGATCTGATTTGCCAAAGAAACAGCTGTAACTGAATCCTGTGTCAGACGTCCGAGCATAAGTGCATCTGTTGCACCGATTAAAGCTATCAGCAAATTTTGTAATCCTATGGGAATTGCAAGAGCAAGAAGTTCCTTATAAAATTCTTTCTTCTCAGTCGCTTGCATTTTATTAGTACTTAAATTCGTAGACATATTTCTCTTTTCCCTCATAATCATAATACTTATATCTAAAATCCATCATTTCGGGATATGTCGCTACATCCATCCCTAATTTTATATTCCATCGCATTAGCCATATCCTTTACATTTGAAATCCAACAATCATAAAGCAAATTGATTCTATTCATAGTCAACTCTCCTAGCGGAAATCCACATATCAGATATTTTCATATCCTACTACTTTCCCCTTTTTAGGCTCTGATGGATCATATGCAACTCGAACTTTTCTACCTTGAACACTTGTCATTTGTGCTCTTACATGGTTTCCCAAATTTAAATTTGCTCTTACGATCTGTTGCTCATTTTTATATTCCGATTCCATCACAACAGCAATCTCATAGGGCACACGTGCTTTATACAACTCTCCATTTACAACATATTCCGCAAGTGGAAGATGCATATTATTCACCTTTACCGCTGAAACACCTTTAATTACTCCTGTACATTGCTCTGTATAATTTAATTCCTTTCCAAACAACCCCATTATGTGTCCTCCTAATTCTTATAGTAATCAATAAAGTATGTCTTACGTCAATAATACCAACCATTCTACTTTATTCATCCCCAATAGGAATTCGTTGAATTTTTTAGATTATGATTTAGGCAAATCATAAAAATCCACTCTGTCTGTAGCGGTAACACCTATATACAGTGTATTTGTCGAATAACCCACATTGCAAAAATGTTCTATAACATATTTCGCTGTAAATGGCATTTCTAAAGAACTAATTTCATCCAGCGAAAACCACTTACAAACACCCTCATTGGAAGATAGATTTTCATTAACATATTCTTTTAATTTTGCAAAAAAATAATAATTCTGTCGGATTTCACCATTTGTGTTTTTCATAGTTATATAACGAAGTGATAGCCCATCAACATCATTTGGCTGTAAACCTAATTCTTCATTCATTTCTCTGAGCACACAAGCTTTTGCATCATTCAGCTCATAATCTTCAAAGTGTCCTCCAGCAGAACCTGTCCAAACATTGTTTACTACTCTCCCGCCTTGTCTATACAACATCAGAACCTTTTTGTTTTTGAACAAATATACCGCTGTCATGTTCCTCAATTTTCCATCCATATATGTATCTCCACAAATTCAAGAATTTCAACACTCATAAATAATACACAGACTGTTTCTCCATACCACACACCACCGCCGTCCGGGATATAGCCACGTTTTACATACATTCTTTGTACATCGCCGGTTCTATCCAAGCTTAAGTTTACATAATTATACTATTAGGGCTTAATATTATCAAGAAATACTGAATTTATCGTATTTTTTATCAGAAAAAGGGCTAATTTATAATTTAGCCCTTTCAAATTCTTCATAGCTGTCATATTTCTTAATATGTCCACCATTTTCGGTAATCAGTTGCACGAGATTACTTTCGATTTCCTGAGTTTTTGCAGATAATTTGTAAAGTTCCATGTAGTTAAAATCGCTTACCAAATCATATTCCGGGCATCCTGCTTCTCTTGCATCATCTAACTCTCGTTGTAAGCATACTGCCGAAAGAAATGCTAAGATATAATTTCCATTTTCACAACATACATATATTTTATTAAATGTTGAACTGATTTCTTCATATAGTCCCGAAAGCCATGAAACATCTAACTTGTCTTCTGTAAAACCTTTCTTTTCGGATATTTCTTGCGTAACACATGTTATGTCCAGATAGTCACATACATCTTTAAACATTTTCTTTGTATGCGCTACTACATCTTTTATATTGATTGCCTCAACTACATTTTTATAACCATTTACAATAGTTCGCGGAATATTAGGGAAATTATTCTGTAAATCTTCAAATTGCTTCTTCAATCCAAAATGATAGTAGTCATGATTATATACAGCCACGGCATCTGCTAACGTCATAATTATATTTCCTGCTATTTTTCGAATTTCTGATGCATCATGACTTACACTCATGAAAGCGCACATTTCATTGGCAGCTTCACATCTTTTTACAGCAATTTCTCTGACATATTTTTCATCCAACAGATTGCTTTTCAATCTTATTTGCAAATCTTTAAAACGCTGCAAATCACTTGTGTCATTATAGTAAATGATTTGAGCGTCTCCAACCAACGGTGTCAGACTCTCACGTAATTCAACTATTTCGGAAACCCGTTCCCAAGACATTGGAAATATATCATATCCAACACCATCTATAATAAAATCAACTGCCAACTGATATCCCCGATCTGTTTTCGGAATATAATAGCAATCAACATCTGACTTACTGTTAGCAGTGCCATTGATATATGAGCCATATACTAAAACAAGACTAATGTCATCTGCAAATTCTGTTTTTACTTTGTTTATAATCCAGGCTATTATTTTGTCATTTATTTCTTTTCTATTTGTCATAGTCTATTCTCCTAAACCAAACATTTTATATAAGTCACAAAATAATTTTACGGAAAATAAAGTAGTAACACAAGTGGTAAAAATAATTATAATTAATCTCACCTCTCAGATTCCATCAATTTTTTCTTGCGGTGTTGTATCCATAATCAGAAAAAAGCTAGTAATAGAAAAATCTACTACTAGCTACAATTCATTATCATTATTTATCAAACATATCCGCTACATCACTTAACAATTCTCTTATCTTCAAGTGCTGTGGGCAAACGCCTTCGCACTTACCACATTTGATACAGTCGGATGCTTTTCCTGCTCCTTGCGTATGAACCATGTAATACCAATCGCTGTTCCAATCCTTATATGCCTTTTTCGCATTCATATCGGCAAACAAGTCCGGGATAGCAATATTCTTAGGACATCCTGCCACACAGTATTTACATGCAGTACAAGGAATCAAATCCTGTTTTTTGAAAATAGCACATACTTTCTTAATTGCTTCCTGCTCTGTTTCAGATAATGGTTCAAAGTCTTTCATAAAGCTGATGTTATCGTTCATCTGTTCCATATTACTCATGCCGGACAATACCATCATAATCTGGTCAAAGCTTGCTGCAAAACGAATCGCATAGCTTGCATTACTGCCACCATGCAGTTCATCCAAGATTGCCTGTGCTTCATCCGGCAGATTAATCAGACTATCTCCTTTTACAGGTTCCATAACAATGACAGGTTTATTGTGCTTTACGCATACTTCTTTTAATTCGAAGGCTGTTTCATAGCTCTGCACTTCTTATACTTTTCAAAGAACTCAGAATTCTGCGCATGCATTAAATAAAAATCAAAATACTCTACGCCACAGGCTTCTAACTGGCTTTCAAAAAAGGGAAGTATATCCTCTTCCTTGTTAAAAAACGCTGTAGTAAGCTTATTTACAAGTATATAGTCCTCTCTAGGGTATCGTTTGGTTAAACACTCTTTGAGTGCTATTTCACTCTTTCCATCAAGATAACCATGGGCTGTATCAAAATAATTAAAGCCATTTTCCATAAAAGTATCTATCATTTTACAGGTTTCCTCATAATCAACCTGCTCGCCATTCATTGGTAATCTCATACAGCCAAAACCGAAATTCTTTTTTATATTTCCGAAAAATTTATTACTCATGTTTCTATTCCCTTTCAGCTTGTTTTCTTATAGACTATACCTCTTCCAGCCACTTTGCAACATCGACTTCTGCATTTTTTACATAAGAGCCTTTTATTTCATCAATTCCTCTGTCAGCCTTAAAATCTCTGGCGCAATTTTTGCTCGTTCCTTTTTGATAACATAATTATACAAAGGATAAGCCAGACAAACGAGCGCAATACCAAGTATTCCAATTACGATACCAATGAGTAATGCCATATTCTGATGAAAGCCAAGCATCCTGCCAAAATCTGACATGGCAAGGCTCATTCCCACTCCTAGAAACAATGCCCCAATCATACCTGGAATCAGTGCTTTCATAGTAGCTTTTCCAGTCACGCCTGCATCCAGCCTGCGTAGACGTTCCATTTTGTCTTCCTCCGGCGCAGCGTACTTTTTTCGGATATTTTGAATTTCATTTTGCTCTTTTGCAGAATAGGTATAGTTAAAAGTCTCTTTTTCCTTGTTCTCCATTTTCTCTTACTCCTCTATATTTAACAGCTTTAATTTCTTATTGCCCTGTACAATCATACAAATAGCCATTGCTACAATAAAGACAGATATAACACCGCCACTTGCCCCCAGCAGAATTCTTCGACTCGAAAGCGCCATCGTTCCGTCATCAAAAGTAGTCAGCATGGTAGATTCCAATGTCAGCATTGACACACAGGCTGCTGCAAGGTTAATGGCCTTTGACGCTGAAAAGACAGGGCTGTTATATTTCCGATACTTCACAACATTTATGATTGCCAAAGTAAATGTAGTAAAGGTGTAGGTCGCCATGGCGATTGTGGTAATTTCATGGTGTCTGAAGGTTCGATTCCAATAAACCATAAAGAATATCATCACCGACAATGCCATATTCATGATAAGAAATACAATACCGCAGTTACGATATTTCCTAAGTTCTATCCGCATCTTTTCGCCTGGTTTATGCCTGCTTGTGTGTCGTACCAGGAAAAATCTCATAATCGCAAGGGATATGTAATATCCTGCCATCGAAAAATACCAAAATGATGCGTGGTAAAAGCCAAGTCCCAGTTGCAGTACCGCATAAGCCGTATTGAACATAAGAGAACCATACAACGAAACATTGACACGAAGCCTTGCATCATCCTGCCATAATCTTGCATATTTATTTCCATTCTTAAATGCCTTGAAAATACGAATCAGTTTCGGTATTTTGATACACCATACGGTAAGTGTATAAAATGCAAGGACATAGGATATATAGGATATCATGGATTCCGTTCCTATAAAAACAAGCGAATACACAAGGAAACTGATAGCAACAGGAAGCAGTATGAGCATAATTGCAATGTGAGGGAAAATAATATGCTTCCCCAGTTTCTTCCAGTCCATATTAAGTCCTCCGTATCTTCACAGTAAATGTCGTACCCTTTCCAAGTGTACTTTCTACTCTTATTTCACCCTGCATAATGTCTACTACTCTTTTTACAAGTGCCAGTCCAAGACCGTTTCCCTGTATAGAATGCGAGGTGTCTCCCTGATAGAATTTTTCAAAAATATGTGCACCAACTTCTGATGTCATACCGCATCCGGTATCTTTTACTTTTACAATCGCATGATGTTCTGTCACAGAAAGCGAAACGAAAACCGTTCCACCTGCTTCCGTAAACTTAAATGCATTAGAAAACAAATTATTCCAAACAAGGCTGAGCAATTCTGCATCTGCTTTTACTTTCACATTTTCAGCAATATCGGTATCAATCTCGATTTCTCCCTTTTCCCATACACTTTCATACTGTAAAAGACACTCACAAAGCTGCTCACCAAGGTCAAATTCCGTAGTTTGCGGATAGATTTTCTGATTTTCCAGTCGGTTCAATTTTAAAATATTAGTCATCATATCAGCCAAACGCCTAGATCCGTCAGTTACTCCTTTTGCATATTCCATACGCTTTTCCTCTGGAAGCTCAGCTGCCTGCAAAAGTGTACCGTAATTCTGCATAACGGCAAGGGGAGTTTTCATTTCGTGGGAAACGTTAGCAATAAAGTCTGTTCGCAAGGTTTCTACACTACCAAGTTCCTCTGCCATTTTATTAAAGCATTCAATGATTTGATGAAAGGTATCATCCGTACCAAACTTGCTTTGAGGACTTATTCTGACTGAAAAATCTCCCTGCATTATTTTCTCAGCGGCATTTATAATATGTTTT
Organism: uncultured Roseburia sp.; assembly: GCA_964445375.1. GTDB lineage: Bacteria > Bacillota > Clostridia > Lachnospirales > Lachnospiraceae > COE1. The sequence goes on along the minus strand of CAYUKO010000081.1, from coordinate 3,737 downwards.
ACCGGACGCTCCACGGTCAGTTTGCGTCTAATCGTGTCAATCACATAGAATACAAAGCTTAAAATTACAACATTCATAAAGGTCAGCTTTGCAGCAGAATTCAAACTGTTTGCATCGAAGGTAATATTAAGCGTATTCGATAATATGGACACAAAAAGCATGGTACAGCAGGTAATCACAAAAGCTACAAGAAGAAAAAACACCAGAAAATGACTTACTTCTTTCAGCACATTTCTTATTCGCTTTTCATTTCTCACTTAATCACCGCCTTATACCCAAGTCCGTGAACCGTCACAATTTCAAAAGCATCACAAGCTGCAAGTTTCGAACGAAGCTTTGTCATATACACATCAACTGCTCTTGGGGCTGTTTCTGTGTCCGTATCCCAGAATTCATCCATAAGCTGTGTTCTTGTAAATGTCTTTTTCGGATAAGATAACAGCTTGTAAAGTATACTGAACTCACGATTCGTCATAGGTATCTCTTCCTCATTTAAGTATGCCGTGTGCTCATCCGCATCCATTATAAAACTTCCAATCTCCAGCTTTCTATTGGCTGCAATCTTCGCACGACGAAGAAGCGCACCAATGCGCAAAAACAGTTCGTCAAGGTCAATCGGTTTTACCATATAATCGTCAACACCAATACGGAATCCCCGCTGCTTGGACGCCATATCATCACGGGCAGTCATAAAAAGGATGGGAATATTATCATTGAGTTCGCGAATATTCTGTGCAAATTCAAAGCCATCTACCCCCGGCATCATAACATCAGATACAATCAGGTCAAACATAGTAGCCGCAAGTTCATCATAAGCATCTGTTGCATTCTGGCAACCGGTAGCTTCATATCCGCTATGATTCAAAAACGAGCAAACTGTTTTGTTCAATTCCTTATCATCTTCTACAACTAATATCTTAAACATCCTGTACCTCCATATATTGACTTTCTATATGATAATCATAACACCCTAATGTTAAAGTTTTGTTAAACGAGGGCGGGGTCGTATGAAAAAAAATCCAATAGCAAACAAAATAACAGATATGATCAAAGGTATATTATAATTTTTGCTTACCGGAAGATAGGCTCCTGTCATCCAATCTTTCTTTGCTCTATATTCCCCTCTTCTTGCAAATCCGGAATCTTTACTGCAATATGTTCGTCATTCTCTAACTCTAACTTTAGTATTTCAATTTCTTCCTGAATACTGCTGTCCCACTCCATTTCGCATACCTGTAACAATGCCACCTTAAATATCGGAATATTCTTTCTATGGCTTGTAATCAGATAGAGCAGCAAATCAAAAAAGACCTTGGAAACGTCCTTCTTCTGAAAGCCTTCTATGATTACTTGCATTATTTTTTCTTTAGTGGCTATGTCTGCATCTAATTCTTTCAAAATATTACGGTATAAGAAAAATGCATATCGTTCTCCCGAAAGCACTGCATTTTCTTCTATCTGCTGATAAGAAGCGCTTTTCTCAGCATTCGATGGAAACACATCTGCCAAGCTTTGAAGCAATTCTTTTTGGTAAATATGTTTATCAAATTGCAAGTGATCAATTCCCTCAAAGATATCACCATAAACAACAAGGAAATACTCCAACACCCCTAATCCGTAGGCGCCTTGTTTCGCTCTTTGTATCTCAAGTATCCGACTTTTCAAAATTTCAGTCATACCATTGATAAATTCCGGTTCGTATTGCCGTTCTAAAAACTCCTCACTTAGAAAGAAATTACGCCACTCCTTCGCAAAAAACTCATTATATAATAACCACTGAAATTGTTGTAACAGCTTAGAATTTCTAGCATCGTGCTGCAGAATATAGTCTACCTTTGCTACCTGAACCGGATCTCTTTTATCCGTATGTCGTGCTTCATAATTTTTGGCAGCATCTTCAACCTGCTTTAAAAAATCTTTATCCTGCTTTATATTCCGTACAGGCTTATGTACTTCCTCACGAAAGTTCATTTCAAGCTGTTTCTGTAAAACCCCTTTTTGTACAGTAACCTCCAACTGTTTTTTCGCCTCTTGTACAGGTTCGGACTTATGTACTTGAACTAGTTGTTGATTATCCGTACTTCTTCGTAGTTCACTAGCAATACGTTTATATGCATTATGCAATTTCTGAAACTCATCCGGATGTGTTTCCGGATGATACAGTTTCGTTTTTTCAGCATAAGCCTGTTTCACTTTCCTCAAGTCATTTGTCTTTTCTATTCCTAAAATTATCCAATCATTCACTGACTTATCACCTAATCTTCATCCAAAAGTTCTGTTATAACATCTTCATTTTCAAAATAATCCCTGTTTACTATTTTTTCCAGTGCCAGTAGCTGCTCCATAACTCCTTTTTTCTTACGCTGAACCATTGCAACATCATTCTGCTCCACATAATACGCAAAATCATTTATAATACCGGCAATATACTCCTTATACTCCGGATTAGCCTGTGCATACAATCTATGTCCCCACGCAAGAATATGGCGGTTCTCCTCTTTATTCTTCTCAAAACGCTGTTCTTTCTCTATATCAATCTTCCTATGCTCGATTTCCTGATCTGAAAGCTGAAAGTTCTTACTAACAACCACCATTTCTGCCCTGTTATTGCCATTTAAATCTTGTGCATACACCTGCAAAACACCATTGATATCATAGCAAAAAGTCACTTTTGCAGCAGTATCACCACTTGCATTCGGTACTACATCCACAAACAGACATCCCAGAGAGAGATTATCCTCTGCCCTTAACTCTTCGCCTTGAAAAATTTCAAATTTAATCTTCTTTTGAAACTTCTCCAGTCCATAATAGATATTCGATTTGGATATCGGAAGAATACTGTTTTTCGGTATAATCACACTCATAGAAAGCTCGGAGGCTACCTTACTATGATAAGTACCTGTTCCTAAAGAAAAAGGACAAACATCCGTCATTACAATGTCACTTACATGCTCATCCCTGCCAATGATACCAGTTAAAACACCTACACCCAACGCTACCAATTGTTCACACTCTGCATCAGCTACAACATCACGATGAAATAGAGCAGACAAATACTTCTGTATCAAGGGCATCTTACAGGTACCGCCTACCAACACAATGTCTTCTAGCTGCTCAGGATTGATACATGCACCTTTTAAAGCCTCATTAATCACTGTCTGCATCTTCAAAAGCAACCCTGCCGTCACTTTTAACAATTCCTCTGTGGTATACTCTGCTTCATACTCTTTGTTTTCTATGGTAGCACGCATGATTACACGGTCTTCATGGGATAGTGTTCGCTTCACATTTTCTGCAACCCACAACAAATTCTCTTTGGTCAGCTTACCTAATCTGGAAAAATTCAAATCAAAACGTTTACAAAAGTCTTCCGCAATATATCTGTCAAAGTCTTTACCACCCAGCTTGTTATCACCGGAAATAGCGATAATTTCAATGATATTTTCAAAACAATCCACTACGGAAACATCCAAAGTTCCACCGCCGAAATCTATCACCAGATAAATTCCCTCACGACCTGTATTTTGGGATTTCCACTGATGATATATAATGGCTGCCGACGGTTCATTTACCAATCGCTTTACTTCAATTCCGGCTATCTTTGCCGCTCTTTTGGTAGCCTCTCTCTGATTATCATCAAAATACGCAGGTACCGAAATAACCGCCTGTGTAATTTCTGTGCCCTGTATTTTGGGATTTCCACTGATGATATATAATGGCTGCCGACGGTTCATTTA
>CAYUKO010000080.1:0-17902 GCA_964445375.1 uncultured Roseburia sp. | reverse complement strand
GATTCCATGAAATCGGAAGAAATTCGGACGAATCACAGAAAAAAGAAAGAGAAGGGAACAGGCGATTGAGATTGCAAGGAGTGTGAGATTTGCAGAAGTGACAGAAGAAACTCAGATAGTACATGATTTTGAAAGAATAGAAGAAATTCATGCATGGTTCTTGGGATTCCATGAAATCGGAAGAAATTCGGACGAATCACAGAAAAAAGAAAGAGAAGGATATCCCTATTTTCCGGTAGAGCAATATGGGATTCATACGATGAAAGAATTAGAAAATTATGTAAACCAATATGTAACTATGGAACAGTCACAAGCCTTATTTATAGAGCATGAGCCGGAAATCTTTCTTGAGGAAGAGGGAGTCCTATATACGTTGAGTGGTTATATTGGCAATTATGACTATCAGGATGGAGAAAGAAGCTATCAAGTTGTATATGATGGTGCAGAACAGAAGGCTACGTTAACAATAAAGATATCCTTAGAAGCAATGGATGGTAATATGCATGAGGTGACCGTGAACTATCAGATGCATAAGGCAGAAAATGGTCATTGGAAGGTAGAGGGAGCTTTTGAACTGCCAATAAAAGTGCTCATTCAAAGTGTAAATAAATCATAGACATAAAAAGAAAATCCGCCAGTGGACTTTACTACTTGGCGGATTTTTGTATATACTGTGTATGTTGAGATGAAATATCTCTGTTAAGCAGTAGACAGGTAATGATAAAAGTACTGAAAATGAAAAGATATAATTTAAGATGGGGGAACATACAACATGAAAAAACACCTAAAATACATCCTTCTTGCATTGGCGATTATCGTAGCTTTAGGAATTACATTTTATAAAAATCTTGATTATTCCTATAAAATGCAGGGAGAAGCAGTCAATATACTGGAAAGTGCATATGCAGGGGCAGTAGGGTATGATGTGGTAGAAGGTCAGTATGAGGCAGGGACAACGACCTTTACCGTAACAGCAGACGATCCACAGTTTTATCTGTCTGGTATGCAGCAGCCAATCGGTGGTATTGAGTTTGCGCTTGCAAAGCCATTCCCACAGGATACACCGATAGCAGTTCAGGTTTTTTATGCGAAAAATGGGGAAAGCTATTCAGAAAAGCATTCCGTAAAGGGAACCATAGAGCAGGGAAGGACAAGCTGTCTGCTTCCGATTCCGTTAGGAGAATATACGAATCTACGTATTGATATTGATGGTGATTTTACGGTAAGTGAGATTCTTGCTTATACCGAAGCGACAGAGGTTACGCCAATTGTGTCTACACAGACAACGAAGAACTGTCTTATGTATTTTCCGGCGATTATTATAGGTTTTTGTCTTATTTTCCGGGCGCATAGTGTGAAGGCAAAGGGTATGACAGCAAAGGCGTATGCAAAAGATATCCTTTTTGGACCAGAGATAGGGGCAGGAAGACAGGTACATTTAGACTATCTTCGCATCCTTGCTGCGGTTCTGGTAATCTTGGCACATTCCTGTTCGCCTATGGTGGATTTGGCAGATGCAGACTGGAAACGTTTGCTGCTTGTATGCGGACTTAGTATCGGTCTTTGCTGTAATCTGATCTATGTGATGCTTTCCGGTAACCTGTTACTTTCGTCGAAGAAGGAAGAAAAGGTTTCGGTATTTTACTTAAGACGAGCTTCTAAGGTTATGATTCCGCTGGTTGCTTATTATATGCTCCTTCTGGTATTGGGAAATGAAGTTAGCCTGTTACCGCCAAAGCAGATTGGTGAGGCATTCAAACGCATCGTAACAGGAGCGCCGGATGTGGGTCCACACTTATGGCTGATTTATACGATTGTAGCACTGTATTTTGTAACGCCATTTTTCCGTGTGATGGTGCAGAACTTAAGTGACAGAATGCTGTTTGCATTAGCAGCAGTGATTCTCGTCTTAAATGCACTCACGATTTATCTTCCATTGTTTGGAATGACCTTTGGTGCGACCAGCTTTCTAGCAGGCTGGGAGGGCGTGTTCTTACTTGGTTATATCATGACACGTAAGGAATGCCGCAAGCATGATAATAAGATTATTGGTGTTGGTATCATAGCATTGGTAATCACGATTGGTGTTGTCTTTGTCGATTCATCGCAAATGAATTATGTTTATAATAACGCGCTGACCTTGATTCTGTTATCCTGTTCCATTTATGCTATATTCTTGAAATTTCAGGATAAGTTTGAAGGAAAGAGCAATCTGCTTGTCAGAATGTGCTCGAAATACAGCTATGCGATTATTTTGATTCACTGGTATGCATTGTTCGTTGTGGTACAGGGCAAGCTTCATATTACGGCACTTCGTTTTGGCTGTATCGGAGGTATTGGCGCGACCGTGGTTGTGACTTTCCTTGTGTGCCTTGCAATGGGAATTCTATATGATAATACCGTTGTTATTGTATGTAATGTTCTATTTGAAAAAATAATTTCAACAATTGGAAAAATCATGCATAAAAACAAGTAAACAACAGATAATAAGAAAAGAAAGAGCAGAAGAATGTCTTTTGCTCTTTTTTCGTTACAGGAGTGTATAGATTCTAAAATTAAGGCAATGCTACTAGTGAGGTGATGAGAATGAATAAACGCAATAATAAACGTTCAGGTTTGCAGAAGGAAAAGGTGTCCGTGATTGTGGCATCGGTCTTCGTATTATCAGCTCTAACCCTGACAGGGGTATATATGGCAGCACAAAAAGACTCGAATACAGAGGAAAATCGAATAGATTTTGCGCAGCTGGAGGAGCAACAACAGAATAAGGAAGAGTCAAAAGAGAATCTCGTTGCAGATGAAAGATTTACAAGGGAAGAGGATGCGGATTTAAGCCAGAACAATGATATGGATGTGGATCCGAATTATATGGAAGTAAATTCCGGTGAGGTAAAGAATGACAGGGCATCTCTCTATATGCAGGAAACAGAAGAAACTGTACAGGATGAGGCTCAGATTGTGGCAGACACACCGGATGCTCAGGTTCAGGAAGAAGCTCAGGTTGTGGCAAATGCTCCTTCCTTTCAGGAAGGTGACACTCTGCAGTGGCCGGTTGTAGGAGAAGTTTTGCTTGATTACAGTATGGATAAGGCAATTTATTTCTCAACCATGCAGCAATATCGTTATAACCCTTCTATTGTCATTGCAGCTAAGGAAGGTGAGACGATTACAGCAGCGGCAGATGCAACGGTTAAGAAGATTTACCATGATGCCCAGACAGGCGATAGCATCCTTTTTGATTTGGGTGATGGTTATGAGCTGACTTATGGGCAGTTGACAGATATTACATTAGAAGAAGGACAGCAGGTCAAGGCAGGTGATGTGGTCGGCAAGGTTGCTGCACCAACCATCTTCTATTCTGTAGAGGGAAGTAATGTATACTTTAAAATGACCAAGGATGGAGAACCGGTAAATCCTTTGGAAGCAATGGAGTAAATAGTGTTATGGCAGCAATGATTGGTCCGAGCAGCATGCTTGTTGCCAGGGCCAATTTGCTGTTTGGAAAACGAGGATGCAAAGGCTTTACTTGCAGACAAAATGCGTGTACAATGAGTGATGGTAAACAACTTATGTCTTAAAGAAGAGAAGCAGGAAATGATGTGAATGTTGTCATTTCCTTACATAGTATGAGGATAGATACATGAAAAAGAGGATAGTCTGTCTTCTTCTTACTGCCATTCTGGTAATGTCAGGATGTGGCAACCATATATTTGGAGCGGCAGTAGGGAAGGATACAGGGTTAGAGGGACCGGTTAAGTGGGAAACTTACTTAGTAGAACAGCCTGTGCTTGGGGGAGAGATAAATCTGGAGCTTCCGGTTAGTATAGTCAGGGCTATGGTAGACCTTAACGGTTATGAACCGGATCGAGAGAAAATTGCGGTTTTTCTTGGCGATGATCTTTCTGGTGATTTCCGGGTAGTCAGAGAAACGGATTATAAAGTCGTATATAGTGGTACGATACAGAATGCTTCTATGGGTAGTGATACGCATGACCAGAAGATCAGTATTGGTGATTTTTCTGCGGTAACAGAGCCGGGCACCTATTACATAGAACAGGATCAGGTGGGAAGATCTTATACCTTTACGATATCAGAGAATGTGTATGAGCCAGTTTTTAATGGGTTATTAGATAATATTGTGGCAGAACTTCCACAGACAGAGAATGTAAGCGCAGAGGATATCTGCAATATAAGCTTCGGTATGCATTCTATGATGCTTGCGCTGCAATGTCACGGTGTTCTTTTTGAAAAGGATAATAACCTTGTTGCGCACCTTTTGGAAACAGCGGAGTGGCTAATGACGTTCCAGGATACAAAAACAGGAAGCTTGTTTGAAGATTATGAGGCAACGGCGGCATTTTGTGGCATATTGGCACAGAGTGCGGATGCGTTTGGAAAATATGATGCGAATGTTTCCAAGCAATTTACGGCAGCATCGAAAAAGGCATGGAAGTGGATGGAGAAGCAGACACAGGAAGCCAAGGAACATCCTTCCGCGCAGTTTTATGCAGCTGCACAGCTTCTTAAAGTAGAAGGAACGCGCAGTTATGCCCTTCTTATTGAAAAATATCTGGAGTCGAGAACGACTGGAATAACAGAAGATAAATTTGCTTTTTATGGTTCTGTTATTTATCTTAATACGGTAAAGAATACAGACAGGGATTTATGCACTCAGATCATGCAGGAACTTGTTAATGAGACAGAGGAGATCAGTCGAAAGGCAAAGGATAATCCTTATTTAATCTATTCAGAGGATATTACACAGAATCTGCAGAAGGTGTTATTAATTTGTTTTGTGGATTATATTACACCAAGTAATGAATATGCTGTAATTATAGAGAATACGTTGCATTATCTTTTGGGAAGAAATGGAACAGGGACCCGTTATCTGGATAAAACAGGCAGTTGGATATCGGTAGATGCTACTACTGGGCGAACACTGGAATGGAATGGCATTTTACTGTTTTGCCTGAGTGATTTATTAAATGATGCAGCAGATGATATAAAGTAGAAAGGTATGGTGAATGATAACATGAAAATCGTAGTATTGGCTGGAGGAATCAGTACAGAAAGAGATGTGTCACTTGTGACAGGTTCTATGATTTATAAAGCACTTGTAAAGAAAGGACATCAGGTTGTGCTTCTTGATGTATATCTTGGATATGAAGAAGATAATTATGCGGATATTTTCTCGATTGAACGAGATTGGAGCGAGAAAATTGGAGCTATCAGTAGTCAGAATCCGGATTTGAATCAGGTAAAGGCAATGCGTAAGGACAATCCGGAATGTGCTATTGGACCACATGTAATCGATATCTGTTCTCAGGGAGATATTGTATTCCTTGCCCTTCATGGACAGAATGGTGAAGACGGTAAGATTCAGGCAATGTTTGATTTATTGGATATTAAATATACAGGTACGAATTATTTATCCAGTGCTCTTGCCATGGATAAGGCAATTTCCAAGGAATTCTTTGTGAAGTATGGTGTTCCGACACCAAAGGGAATTACGGTAGTTGAGGGCGAAGAGGTAAGCTGGAACAGCTTCCCATGTATCGTAAAGGTTAACTGTGGAGGTTCCAGTGTTGGTGTATATAAGGTAAATGACAGCACGGAGCTTGCAGAAGCACTGAAACAGGCATTTACTTATGAAAAGCGCGTTTTAATCGAAGAATTTATTGAAGGAAGAGAGTTCTCCATTGGCGTTATTGATGGAAAGGCATTGCCGATTATTGAAATTGCACCAAAGGTTGGTTTCTATGATTATAAGAATAAGTATCAGGCAGGTTCTGCAATCGAAACCTGTCCGGCTGATTTACCGGAAGAGCTTACAAAGGCAATGCAGAAAGCAGCAGAAAAGGTATATGAAGCATTAAGACTCTGTACTTATGTGAGAATTGATTTCCGTATGGATGCTCAGTATCATTTCTATTGTCTGGAAGCAAATACATTGCCGGGAATGACTCCAACTTCTCTGTTACCACAGGAAGCAGCAGCTGTTGGTATTGATTTTGATGAACTTTGTGAGAAGATTATTGAGATTTCTATGAACAAGTATCAGGCATAGTAAGGAGCATGACGTTATGAAGAACATGACATTACATAACATAGCGAAAGCTGTTGATGGAGAGCTTTGCCATGCAGAAGGCAAGGAAGAGCTTGAGGTTCAGGGTGTTGTACTGGATTCCAGAAAAGTAGAGAAAGACTATCTTTTTGTGGCTACGGTTGGAGAACGTGTAGATGGACACAGCTTTATTGACAGTGTATTTGAAAAAGGTGCGTTGTGTGTGATCTGCGAAAAAAGACCGGAGAATCCAAAGGGAGCTTATATTCTGGTAAAGGACAGCTTTCAGGCACTAAAGGATGTGGCAAGATTCTATCGAGAGAATCTGAATATTAAGGTAGTAGGAATCACAGGAAGTGTTGGTAAGACCAGCACCAAGGAATTTATTGCCAGCGTGCTTGCAACACATTTTAAGGTACTTAAGACAGAAGGAAACTTTAATAACGAGGTTGGGCTTCCACTCACGGTACTTCGTATCAAAGAGGATACAGAGGTTGCTGTTCTTGAAATGGGAATCAGTGATTTTGGTGAAATGCATCGTTTGAGCGAAATTGCTAAGCCGGATATTTGTGTCATTACGAATATTGGTCAGTGCCATTTAGAGAATCTTGGAACGAGAGATGGTATTCTAAAAGCAAAATCTGAGATTTTTGATTTTATGAAAGCAGATGGAAATGTGTGTCTGAATGGTGATGATGATAAATTGATTACGATTCAGGAAGTAAATGGCAAGAAGCCGCTTTTCTTTGGAAGAAATGGAGAACATGCTATTTATGCATCAGATTGTGAGAATAAAGGGCTTTCAGGTAGTAAGGCAGTCATTCACAGAGAAGGAAGAAGCTTTGAAGCTTCGATTCCACTTCCGGGTGAGCATATGATTTTCAATGCGCTGGCAGCAACAGCTGTTGCAACAGTGCTTGGGCTTTCTGATGAAGAGATTCAGGCAGGAATTGCAGCGGTAGAGCCAGTTGGTGGAAGAAGCCATATTATTAAGAATGAGAATCTTACAATCATTGATGACTGTTATAATGCGAATCCTGTTTCCATGAAAGCAGCAATTGATTTACTGACTATGGCAAATTCAAGAACAGTTGCTATTTTAGGTGATATGTTTGAACTTGGAAGCAAGGAAAAGGAGCTTCATTATGAAGTAGGTGCATATGCAGCTACAAAAGGGATTGATGTGATCATCTGTATCGGGGATTTGTCCAAGAATATGTATGATGGTGCAATATCTGTGGAAGATACAACAAGTACAGCATATCATTTTGTGGATAAAGAAGCTTTTCTTGAGCAGTTAAGTGGATTATTGCAGATAGGAGATTCTGTATTAGTGAAAGCATCTCATGGAATGCATTTTGAGGAATTGGTTCATAAACTATCAGATGTTATGTAATCATAGAAGGTAAGAAGAAAGAATAAAATAAGCGATGTATCGTTTCGATGATACATCGCTTGTTCTTTTTTGATCGTTGCTGCCTAGCAACGTTTTTTTTACACCAATTCCTTGTTTTTAAAATAGGTGTCCATAATAATCTGTTTTACATAAACACCAGGCTTTTTCTTGTATTCAGCTGGAAGTTCATCTAAGTAAATCGGTTTTCCATACTCAATAATAACATGTGATTTTTTTATGCGTGGAAGCTGGTCCTCGAAAATAGCAGAGCTGTTATTGATTGTAATTGGAACAATTGGACAACCCGCTTTGGCTGCAATCTTAAAGCTTCCTTCATGAAATTCGCCAAATTGATCTGGAACTTTACTTCTGGTACCTTCCGGGAAGATACAGATGGAAATTCCATTTTTGATTTTCTCAATAGCTTCTAATATGGTTTTCATACCAGCTTTAATATCATCACGATCTAAGAAAAGGCAATGAAGCAAACGCATCCATGCTCTAAGCATAGGAACTTTTTCCATTTCTTTTTTGGAAATATAACCGGTAACTCTTGGAACTCTGATATAGGTCAAAATGATGTCAAAATAACTTCTGTGATTTCCTACATATAGAACAGGTATGTCTTTGGGTACATTCTCTTCACCAATATAATCTACTTTGGTACCGGATGTAACAACGCAGACACGAAAAGCCCAGTTGACAATGGCAAGAGAAGATTTGTCTCTTAGTTCGGGGTTAAACTTTCCGATGATGTACTCAATACCTCTAATCGGTGTACTCAATATAAGGAATATAATGAGAAAACCAATTGTTAAAATGAATCGAATCATAAAGTACTCCTTTTTCAATAATATGATTATTCATAATAGATATGTTTCGATAATCATTATATTAAATTTACTTTATAAAAGCAACCAAAACGGAATAAGTTTGAAGTTCCAGTAATAGGATATAGACAAAGAATCGTAAAGGAAATGGATGTAATGAAAGGATTGTCAAACCTTATGACTAAATGGATAAAGAGGCTCTTGCCTGTTATGATGCTTACTGTTTGTGCGTGTGGATGTGCCATGACGGGGGAAGAAGAGGCAAAGCTTCGGGATTTAGAATTTACAGTGGTTGCTGAGGAAGAACAGCCGCAGGCATTATTGGAGGTAATCGAGGAGAAGAAGGCTAGTCCGTTTCAGATTAGCTATACATTAGGAGAGGAGCTTTTTCTTGCCATAGGTTTTGGTGAGCAGCAGACCGGGGGATATAGTATTTCAGTGGATGCATTATATGAAACAGAGAACAATCTTGTTGTGGACACAACCTTGATTGGTCCTGGCTCAGAGGAAAAAGTCATTGACAGCATTACCTATCCGTATGTTGTAATTAAGACAGAACTCGTTGATAAGGATGTAGATTTTCGGTAATACTTGATATATAATGGTTGCTAGAGTGAAGAATTGAATTCAAGGAACGAGAATGAGAGAAAAGAGGAAACGATATGCTTTGGATAAAGAACGGCAGAGTCATCAATCCATCAAATGGTTTGGATGAACACATTAACATTCTGACAATTGATGGAAAAATTGCAAAAATAACCAATAAAACATTAGAAGAAGTAGTAAATGAAAGTAAAACTTGCAAAAAAGAAGATATAGAAGTTCTGGATGCAACAGATTGTATTGTAGCTCCAGGATTGGTAGATGTGCATGTTCATTTCAGAGATCCAGGTTTTACTTATAAGGAAGATATCGAAACCGGAGCAAAGGCGGCATTAAAAGGTGGATTTACCAGTGTCGTTCTGATGGCAAACACAAAGCCAACGGTAGATAATGAAGAAACCTTAGCTTATGTATTGGAAAAGGGAGCTAAGACAGATCTTCATGTTTATACCTGTGCGGCTGTTACCAAAGGACTTGGTGGTAAGGAGCTTACAGATATGGATACCCTTCTTGCAAAGGGAGCTGCTGGCTTTACCGATGATGGTATTCCGATTATGGATGAAGAAGTATTGGAAAAAGCTATGAGAAAGGCGGCAGAGCTTGGTGTTCCTGTCAGTCTTCATGAGGAGGATGCATCTCTGATTACGAATAATGGTGTAAACAGAGGAAAAGCTTCCAAGCATTATGGCATTGGCGGCTCACCAAGAGAAGCAGAGATTTCATTGATTAAAAGAGATTTGGAAGTAGCATTGAGAACAGGTGCTATTTTAAATGTACAGCATATTAGTACCAAGGAAGGTGTTGAGCTTGTAAGACAGGCAAAACAGAAATCAACAACACATGCTATTCACGCAGAAGCAACACCACATCATTTTAGTTTGAATGAAGAAGCTGTTATAAAATATGGTACTTTAGCGAAGATGAATCCTCCATTACGAGAGGAAGAAGATCGTCTTGCGATTCTGGAAGGCTTAAAGGATGGAACGATTGATATTATTGCAACAGATCATGCTCCACATAGTGAGGAAGAGAAAGCAAAGCCTTTAACAGAAGCACCAAGTGGTATTATTGGACTTGAAACTGCATTATCACTTGGCGTTACGAATCTGGTGCATAAGAATGTTCTTACTATGAGTGAGCTTCTTGCAGCCATGACCTGCAATCCGGCAAATATGTATGGTTTACAGGCAGGAACTCTGGAAGAAGGAAAGGCAGCTGACATGGTTATCTTTTCTGAGAATGAGGAATGGACAGTAGGAGATTATGAATCGAAATCAAAGAATTCACCTTTTACAGGAATGAATTTACAGGGTGTTGTCAAATATACCATTACAGATGGTAAGATTGCATATCAAAAGGGAAGTAGATAACTACTTCCCTTCTCTCATGGCACTTGGTGTAATACCATATGTTTTCTTAAAAGCACGTCGAAATGTATTCGCATTGTTGTATCCAACAGAAATATACAATTCATTCAGGCTGATGGTGGTTTCTTTAATCAATCTTGCAGCTTCGCTCATTCGAATGTTTTCCAGATAGTTAGAGAAGTTTACACCAGTTTTCTCTTTGAACATGTGAGAGAAATAACTTTCTGAAATCTGGAATTCATCGGAAATCTTATTGAGTCCCATGGCAGGATCCATATAATTCTTTTCAATGTATTTCTCAATGGTCGCAATCAGATTGGTATCTTCTGTCTTCGTGGAAAAGAGTTCACATAGAGTCAGCGCAATATCTTCACAAAGCTTGAAGGTCACGTGTTGGTTAAAACGTTCATCCAGAAGCTGTGTCTTTTCCTTTGGAACGGAAGATGGTAAGGCAAAGCGTGCCTTTAACAGTGTATTACGAATATCTGACAGCAGGAACTTTAAAATATTAATAGGAAGAGAACGTTCTTCGATATTTTCCTGATGAATCAGATTAAAAAGTTCTAATACCTGTGGTGTGTTTCCTGTTGTAATAAAATGTATCAGCTTGGTAGAAATCTCAGCCGGATAATAAAAGACATTCGAATCCTTCTTGATAAATTCGTAAGGAAAGAAGAAATAATTCTTGCTGATATAGCTTGCCGCTTCTGTTGCCTGTTGATAGGATTCCCATACATTCATCAGATCAGGAGTATTCTTTCCAATACCGGCAAATAACCAGATTCCATAGGAATCAAGTAGATAGTTATGAAGAAAAACAACGATTTCATGTATTTTAAAAACAAAATCTTTTTCTTCTGTTTCCGAACAGGAAAGAAGAATACCGTAGGTTCGGTCATCCGGACGAAAATAAAGCAAAGTAGAACCAAAGTAACTGTATAGGGCATTTAAAATGGTCTGATGGAATTCTTCCGGTGTCATAACTATATTGGAAACGGCATCAGAAGAATCACTGGTGTTATTGTATGCAACGATATAAAGACCATTAAAATACAGGTGTTCATCGGAAAGACCAAGATAATCTCCTATATAGGAAACTTCTTCTGCAGTTGTAATCATGCCGGAGAGTAATTGACGGACATAGGATTTACAAATAATCGGCCGTTGATTTTCCACAACCTCCTGTAAGTGGTTCTGTGTTGCAACTGCCTCATGAAGTTCGTTTCCAAGCTTAATAATTGGCTGTACGTTTCGCTTTGAGAACAGGATGACCAAAGCGGAGCCAATCAGGAAGCAGACAGAGAAGATACTAATATAGATAAACTTTCTGGTCGATACATTGGAAGCATGTTTAAAGGACGGAAAAGTATAATAGTACGTATATTCGGCACCACCGGATTGATAAACTCCCATAGTAAATACCTGATCATTCTGATCATAATCGGCAAAACCATTGATAAATCTTAAAGAAGTAGAAATATCATCACCGATAGATAAAATAGGAGTCTGTTCCGCGTTTGTGACGACTAAAGATCCGTGAGCCTCCTGAGTACTAAGATTATGAAAAAGAGATGCCAGTTCTTCTTTTTCAAAGATAAAGCAAACAACAGCATCGGCATCCAAATAAAACAAATCGTCCATATTAATGAGATACATAAAGTAATCCTTGCTGAAGTTTGGCGCAATGGAATCCATTGGTAAAAAGCAATGATAGGATTCTTCGCTTGTAAGAACTTTCAACCAACTTTCATAACTATCTTCGGAATAACGCTTTATCCAATCGTAATATCTCTTTTCTGATATAAAGTAATTTGGTGAAAGAATGTATCCTGTATTTGGTAAATAACAATAAACCTCTTCAATAGGAAGAAGTGACTCCGGATATACATCTGTGGATAGCATTGTAGCAAGTTTGTACCCCAGGTCAAAAAATGCACCCTCGTCATTATCATACGCCATAAGCTTACGAAAATCGTCATTTTGAAGCAATTGTCTGCAATAAACATTCATGATGTTCAAATCTTTTTCAAATAACTCAGCGTTGCTGATTAACGTAGATTTTGCCTGTTGATTATAAGAATTTCTTACATTATCTATAGTAGAATGATACAAATAGAAGAACAAAATCAGAATAATCAGTAAAAATAAACTGTAAGAGGTTACGGTACGTAACATAAGAGCCTGATTATCGATTGTGGAAGTTGTATCGTTTTTAGCCTTTTTTCTATTCAAAATCATCAAAGTGTACTCCTATTTCTGATGAATTATCATTATTATCAACAATATTGTATCAGTTTTACATAAAAAAAACAACATGTAAGTGCTTACGCAAACCTTGAGAAATGGGCATTTCCAGGAATTGTAATCAAATTATGTACCTTACCGCAAAAATTGTCGCTTGCGGCTAGATGCTCAAAGATGTTATGTTGAATCCAGACAGGCGAAAGCACTTACGTCACAACTGACAATATTTTATATATTAGGGAGGAAGTAAGAAATGAAGAAGAAGGCATTATCTTTACTTTTAACATCAGCTATGGTAGCTTCCTTAGCTGCATGTGGCTCAGATTCATCTGGTTCAGGTGCTTCTGATTTAACAGAATTAAAAATGGTTGTCAACGGTACTTTAACTGCAACCGTAGATAATGGTCAGGCTGATTTTGAAGCACAGTGGGAATCGGCTGTTGGAGAAAAAATCGGTCATGCGATTGACTTAAAGATTCAGCAGTTAGATCACTCAGGATATGTGGATGCCGTTGGTCGTTTATTTGCAGGTGGGGATTATCCAGACGTTATTATCATGAGTGCTGATATGTATGCGCAGTATGCGCCAACAGGACTCCTATGGGATATGACAGAGGCATATGAAAATGCGGACTTCCAGTCACATTTGACACTTCCGGCAATCAATGAAAGCTTAAAGAGAGATGGAAAGCTTTACGGATTTGCTCCTACCTATGGTAATGGATGT
The DNA here is from genome assembly GCA_964445375.1 of uncultured Roseburia sp. Lineage (GTDB taxonomy): Bacteria > Bacillota > Clostridia > Lachnospirales > Lachnospiraceae > COE1. The sequence continues at coordinate 4,671 of CAYUKO010000080.1, read as the reverse complement.
GTTACTTATGTTAAGAAAGCCTGGTTAGATGCAGTAGGTCTTAGTGCAGATGATATTAAGACATATGATGATTACTATAATATGTTATTAAAGTTCCATAACGAAGATCCAGACGGTAACGGAAAGGATGATACATATGGTGTTGTAGCTGCAGGTTTTGTAGGAAATGAAGCTCCATATGTTAACTATTTACCAGAATTCTGGCAGGATGCTTATCCGGCACTTGTACAGGATGAGAACGGAACATGGATTGACGGATTCCAGACAGATGCGACAAAGGCTGCTTTGTTAAGATTACAGCAGGCATATGTAGATGGCGCTATCGATCCGGAAACTCTTACCGCTTCTACTAAGATTGCTCGTGAGAAATGGTTCTCTAATGATCAGGCAGGTTCTTCCGGTGTATTCACATACTGGGCAGGTTCCTGGTATCAGACACTTACAGATAATTTAATCAAGAACGAAGTAAATGAAGAACTCGTTCAGTTAGCTCCTATCGCTGAAGTTGGTGCTTACCTTAACAGAGAAGCTCCAGTTTGGTGTATCATCGATGATGGTGATGGCGATAACGCTCGTGAGCAGGCAATCTTTGATGCATTTATCGAAACTATGATGGATGGCGGTACGGTTCAGACACTTTGGACATATGGTGCAGAAGATGTTCACTGGTCTACCAAGGCTGAAACATTTACCATCAATGCCGGTACAGATAAGGAAAAGACATATGAGTATGCAGAAGGTGAATTCCACTTAAAGCAGTCTCCTAACGATCCTAACTCTGTATGGAAGAAGAATCACTTAGACCCGGCATTAGTTGTATGTTCCCTGGATAATGGATTCTCTGATACCTCAAGCTTAGCAGCAGAAGGAAATAAGTTCTTCACAGAGAACTGTGTAGATGCTCCTGTTTCTCCAGTATCTGAAACATATACAAATGAAACAGGTACTATCTATGATGCAAAGCTTGCAGTAATCACAGAAGTAGTAGTTAACGGTGGTGACGTAGATGCAGCTATGCAGACATACGTAGATACAGTAGGAAGCATTATTGACAAGTGTTTAACTGAGTTAAATCAGTAATTCTTTAGAAAAAGATAATATTGCCTAAGGGCATTCTTGTAAAGGCTGTCCTGTCCATAAGGACAGGACAGTTGTTTGTAAAAGGGCCGTTCTATCCGGCCAGATAAGAAAAAGTGGTTTTGAGGAAATAGGAAAGGAAGAGAACGGTATGAGTAAGAAAAACGTAGTTATGACATCTGGCGGCGTAGAAGTTCGTCAGAAACCGCTGAAACTCCGTATCTGGAACAATAGAGGATACTATCTCATGTTCCTCCCCGTTTTTATATTTTTGATTATTATGCATTATTGGCCAATGCTAGGTGTCAGATATGCGTTTTATGATTATAAGCCTGTTGGTGAACCTGCTTTTGTAGGCTTAAAGCATTTTCAGAAAATGTTTTCTACACCGGCATTCTGGACAGCGTTTAAAAATACATTAGAATTAAGTATTATTAAGTTGATTATTACAAATGTATCCGCAGTCATTGTATCAATCTTCTTAAATGAAATGAAAAATCTATTTGCAAAGAAAACATTGCAGACTGTTATATATTTGCCACACTTCATGTCATGGGCAGTTGTAGCATCCATCTTCAGTTTGTTCCTTTCTCCATCCAGTACCGGTATGGTAAATGGTCTTTTAAGAGATTGGGGAATTCTTGGAGAAGCGGATAAGAATATCTATTTCCTGGCTAATTCAACTTGGTGGCGTCCGATTTTCTATTTTATTAATATCTGGAAGGAAACAGGTTGGGGAACGATTATCTTCCTGGCAACACTTTCCGGTATTAATCCTGAATTGTATGAAGCAGCAGATATTGATGGTGCGACACGTATGCAGAAGATTCGTTTCGTAACCTTACCTGCTCTTGGAAATACAATTATTACTGTATTGATTCTTAACCTTGCCAAGGTTATGAACATGTTTGAATCTGTATTCGTACTTTATAACAATGCCGTATATGATGTATCTGATGTTATTTCAACATACATCTATCGACAGACATTTGCGATTGCGTTACCGAACTATGGTTACTCAACAGCGGTTGGTTTGTTTAAGTCTTTGGTAGGCTGCTTCCTTGTTCTTGTATGTAACTGGCTAAGTAAGAAGACTCGCGGCCGCGGTATTATATAGGAGGTGCGAACATGGCAGAAGAAAAATTAGTTTATAAAAAACCGAAAACGAAGATTCATGTTTTCGATGTTGTAAATTATATTGTATTTATCATCATTGGCTTAATCGTTCTGGTTCCTATCTGGAAGGTAATTGTTGACTCCTTAAATGCGGTAGGTGTATATCAGTTCCAGTTATGGCCAAGCAACTTCACCTTAGATGGATATAAGACTATTATTGAAACAGAAGCACTATATAGACCATTTGTTAACTCCGTTGTTACCACGTTACTTGGTACACTGCTTGGTCTTGTATTATCAACCCTTGGTGGTTATGTATTGGTTCAGTTTGAAATGCCTGGACGTGGTTTCTTTGCATATTTCTTATTGTTTACCATGATTTTCTCAGGCGGTATGATTCCTGAATATCTTGTTATGAAGCAGTTAGGACTTGTAAATAACATGTGGCTTCTTGTGATCAAGCATGGTATGAACGTATATAACCTGGTATTGATGAGAAACTTCTTTGAAGGTATTCCATCATCTCTTTACGAAGCAGCAAAGATTGACGGATGTTCACCAATGGGAATCTTTTTCAAGATCGTACTTCCGCTTTCCAAAGCAGCGCTTGCATCCATTGGTCTGATGTTTGCTGTTACCGTATGGAATGATTATACAACCGTTAAGATTTACATTACGGATCCGGATCAGGTTAACTTCCAGTATAAGTTAAGAAACATGATTATGGATGGTGATACACCTACAACAGCTTATGCAGTATCACAGAATACCTTATTTAACGCAGGAATCGTATCCGCAATTCTTCCGTTTATGATTTTATATCCTTTCTTACAGAAATACTTTGTAAAGGGTGTTAATATCGGAGCAGTAAAAGAATAACAGATAACAAACAGGGGAAACTTCGGTTTCCCTTGCTGTATAAAAGAGGGGGTGTATCGCATGAATAGGATATTTTGGGCGGCGGATTCCACAGTTCAGACAAATAATATTACTACATATCCACAGACAGGGATTGGACAGGTTTTTCCCTTATATATAAAGGACGGTATTACGGTGGTGAATCATGCCAAGAATGGCAGAAGCACAAAGAGTTTTCTGGATGAAGGAAGATTGCAGAAAATTGAGGAAGAAATTGGTGCAGGAGATTATCTGTTTATCCAGTTCGGGCATAACGATGAAAAACAGGAAGATCCTGCCAGATACACAGAGCCATTTTCCACCTATATGGAAAATTTGGAAATCTATATCAATGTGGCACGTAGGCATGGCGCTTATCCCGTATTGATTACACCATTGGAACGCAGATGTTTTCTGGATGAAAAACATCTGGGAATAGGAGCGCATTCCGATTATGTGGCAGCCATGAAGCAGACAGCAGAGAAATGTAATGTCCCTTTGGTAGATCTTTACAGTATGAGCCGCAGTGAGCTTAAGAAGGCAGGCGAGCCGGCAAGCAGAAAATGGTACATGTATTTTGAAGAAGGAGAATACAAGAATTATCCGGAAGGAAAGGCAGACAATACACATCTTCGCTATGACGGTGCTGTGATGTACGCAGGCCTGATTGCAAGAGGTCTGAAAGAACTGGGAGGTCATTATAAGGATCTGCTTATTGATAACATTATGGAATCAGAATAAGAAAGAAAATCTAAGAAAGAAACTGTACATGTTTTTTCCTGTATGCTAAGATTGTAGATAGGAAATATAGGTACAGTTTTTTATTTGTTAGAATTCCTATCAAATAAAAGTTTTAGGAGGAATATCGTGAGTCAGAAGAGAAAAGAAACTGCGGTTGTATACAAACAGGAACAGCTTGCAGAAGGAATCTATGATATGTGGATTGAAACAGGTCTTGCAGATCAGGCTAAGCCGGGACAGTTTATCAGTGTTTATACACAGGACAAGTCTGCACTGCTTCCAAGACCAATCAGTATCTGCGAGGCAGATAAGGAAAATAAGAGACTTCGTATTGTATATCGTGTGGTTGGTAAGGGAACTACGGAATTTTCAGCTTACCGCGCAGGAAATAACGTTGATATCTTAGGAACCTTGGGAAATGGCTTCCCAATTGATGAAGTAGCCGGAAAACGAGTATTCCTTATGGGCGGCGGAATCGGAATTCCTCCTATGCTTGAGACAGCAAAGCAGCTTTTTGGAAAGACAGCAAGCACAGATATCATTGTCGGATACCGTAATAATGACCTCTTTTTAAAGCATGATTTGGAACAGTACGGAAATGTTTACGTTGCAACTGAGGACGGAAGCGCGGGAACCAAGGGTAATGTAATGAATGCCATTGCAGAGAATGCATTGCAGGCTGATGTGATTCTTGCATGCGGACCGATGCCGATGCTTCGTGCCATCAAGAAATATGCTGAGGAGCAGAACATAACAGCTTATATCTCCTTAGAGGAGCGTATGGCGTGCGGTGTAGGTGCATGCCTTGGCTGTGTGGTTAAGACAAAGGAAGTGGATCAT